>NZ_LR217717.1:300000-436693 GCF_900698945.1 Buchnera aphidicola (Cinara laricifoliae)
TTGACTGCACAATATATAATTCATTTACTCTTAATATGTTCCACTAATAGTTAATTGATCTATTTTAATGGTTGGTTGACCAACATTTACTGGAACAGTTTGACCGTTTTTTTCACAATCACCTAATCCACTAGCCATTTGTAAATTATTTCCTACCATAGATATAGATTTCATTACTTCGGTTCCTGATCCAATTAATGTGGCTCCTTTTAATGGATAAATGATTTTACCATTTTTTACAAGATAAGCTTCTAAAGTTGAAAAAACAAAATTACCAGAAGTGATATCTACTTGCCCGCCACTGAAATTTACAGCATAAATACCATAATCTACACTATCTATAATATCTGCGTGTTTATCTAAACCCGCTAATAAATATGTATTTGTCATGCGAGGCATTGGTAAATGAGCATATGATTCTCGTCGACCATTTCCAGTACTTTTTTGACACATAATATGTGCATTTAATTTATCTTGTAAAAAGGATTTTAATATTCCATCTTTAATTAAAATGTTATATTTACCAGGTATCCCTTCGTCATCAATATTAATTGAACCTCTATTACCGTACAAAATTCCATTATCTACGATAGTACATAAATTAGAAGCAACTTGTTGGCCAATTTTTTTAGTAAATATAGATGTTTTTTTACGAATAAAATCTCCTTCTAAACCATGTCCAACTGCTTCATGAAATAAAATACCAGGCCAACCCGGACCTAGAATAACAGGAAAAGAACCAGCAGGAGATATTCTAGCAAATAATCTAACTAACGCAATACGAACTGCTTCTTTAGTCCATAATTCTATTAGCATTTGGTTATCATTTTGTTTTTTTAAAAAATCAGTAATTTTAAATCTGCCACCTCCACCATGAAAACCTTTTTCTCTCTTGCTATTTTGTTCAACCATAACCTCAATATTTACATAGATTAAAGGTCGAGAATCATTAGATAAAATTGTACTATCTGTAGATCCAATTAAAATTTTTTCATATTCACATGTTAATACAGCATGAACGTCAATTACACGATAATCTTGACTTCTAGCTAGACTATCAATATAGTTTAAAATATAAAGTTTTTTTTCAATATAACTGTCTTGTATTAAATTACATGATGTATACATATTTTCGATATGTAAATGTCCTTGTTTACTAATTATATTACCTCTTTTTATACTAGATAACA
Organism: Buchnera aphidicola (Cinara laricifoliae); assembly: GCF_900698945.1. NCBI lineage: Bacteria > Pseudomonadati > Pseudomonadota > Gammaproteobacteria > Enterobacterales > Erwiniaceae > Buchnera > Buchnera aphidicola. The sequence continues at coordinate 301,191 of NZ_LR217717.1, forward strand.
TCTTACATACTGTATCAATTGAATTAGTTAAATTAGTTAATGTAATAGAATTAGTATAAGAAAAACTAGTAGAAATATTTTTTATAGCTCGTATCCCTACTCCTTCATCAAAAAAATAAATACCCTTTTTTATAATTTTATTTTCTAAAATCCATATTTCTTGTTCTTTTGATTGAAAATAAATATCTCCAAAATCAATATTATTATCTAACATATTATCCAATAACATAACAACATTTTTTTTATCAATATTATATTTATTTAATAAAATCTCTATCATTATTAAAAACCTTTTTATCAAGCTATAAATTTAAAAATAATAAAATTATTAAATATTTATTAAAAATTTATTAAAAATATTTAATGAAGTTATTTATATTATTTTTATATAAATGTTATTGTTATAATAAATATAAAATAACTACATAATACTTTTATTAAATGTTATTATATAAGTTATAAAATTAATATTATTTTTATAAAAATTCACATTAGTGAGGTTATGATGGGTAATAAATTTCAAATTTTATTAATTAATGGACCTAATTTAAATTTATTAGGAACACGAGAAACAAAAATATATGGTACAGAAACGCTGTTTCAAATTATCAAAAAAACAAAACATATAGCGCAACGTTTAAACGTTGAACTATACGATTTTCAATCTAATGCAGAACACAAGATAGTTGAAAAAATACATGAAAGCAAAAACCTTAAAATAGAATTTATATTAATTAATCCAGGAGCATTCGCTCATACTAGTATCTCCATAAGAGACGCATTGTTAGCTATACAAATTCCTTTTTTCGAAATTCATATTTCTAATATCTTTTCTCGAGAAAATTTTCGTTCACATTCATGGATATCTGATATATCTAATGGCATTATATCTGGATTTGGATCTGATGGATATATATGGGCTCTACATACCTCTGTAAATATGTTGTTAAAAAAAAATAAATATAACGATAAGTAAAAATAATAATTATTTAATAAATTTTTTATTTTGATAATATAGATTTAATTTTTTCCTCAATGTTCCACGGTTAATACCTAAAATTAAAGCGGCTTTTGTTTGATTACCTCGTGTATATTGCATAATACTATCAAATAAAGGTTTTTCTATTTCAGATAAAAACATTTGATATAAATTATTTTCTGTTTTTTCAATTACTATCAAAAAATAATTTTTTAAAGCTATTTTGATATAATTAATTAAAGGAGTATAAAATACTTCTTTATTTATAATATTTGATACTATGAACTGACTAGAATTTTTTTGATTATTAAACATATAGTTGCTTAGTTAGTTTTATAGAATTTGTTTTTTAAAAATTATATATGAAATATATTTTTATTTTAAAAATCATCTAATTTTTTAAAAAATAAAAATTATATTATATATAAATATATTATAATCTACTAATAAATAAATACAGTACATTATATATATTTTATATATCATTTCATATCTTCTGAATATAAAGAATGTAGTAATTGTACCATATCTACTGGCGGGCTAACTATCCAAGTCTGTAATTTATTTGTTATAGGGTGTAAAAACTTCAACATACTAGAATGTAAAGCTGGTCTAGAAAATTTTAATAATAAATTATATGTTGATTTAGAATAACCTAATAAATTTGGCTTAATACCTTTAGAGTATATGGAATCTCCAAATATTGGATGTAAAATAGAAGAAATATGCACTCTAATTTGATGCATTCTTCCTGTTTCTATAAAAATACGAATATGTGTATAATTTCTAAACATAGTAATTACTTTATAATGTGTAATTGCTTGTTTACCACCAATACCTACTGACATCATAGTTCTATTATAAATGTTTCTTTTAATAGGAACATTTATTGTTCCATTAAACTCAATACGACCAATTACAATTGCATCATATTCTTTAATAACTCTACGACGTTTAAATAAACCAATTAAATAATGATATGAAAAAATTGTCCTTGCTACAACTAATAAACCAGAAGTATTTTTATCTAATCGATGAACTATACCTGCTCTTGGTAACATACAATTATTTTTATAATGAAACATTAAAGAGTTTAATAAAGTTCCGGAAGTATGTCCGTAACCTAAATGAACAACTAAATTAGGTGGTTTATTTAAAACTAGTATTTCAGAATCTTTAAAAATTATATCTAAAAATATATTTTCTTTTTTTATTTCAATAAATTGAAAATTTTTTAATACATTGACTGAAATATGATCATTTAAAAAAATTTTTTTTTTGGAATACTGACAATAATATTATTAACAGATACATAGCCTAATAAAATCCATTTTTTTATACATGAACGAGAAACTAAAGAGATATACTGAGCTAAAATTTTATCTAATCTAGAATAGGTTGATTGAGATGAAGAAACTACAAAATTTAATTTAATCAAATTAGGCATATTGTACTCACTAAATTTTATTTATTAAACAATATATAAAATATATTTATATTATTTTAACATAAAAATATGATAATATTATAAATTTTATTAATTATTATATATTATTTTAATTTATATAATAATTATTATATATAAAATTATTTATATATATAAATAAAATAAAAAATATATTATGCAAAATATTTATCTAATACAAATATTATTTATAGATACATATTATGATATGTCAAAATCATATTATTTTAATCTATTTATATTTTATAGGCATAAAAATATATGAAAACTGACAAAATTCGTAACTTATTTTTACAATTCTTCAAAGAAAAAAATCATGATATTATTCCAAGCAGTTCTTTAATTCCTAAAAATGATAATACTTTATTATTTACAAATGCAGGAATGAACCAATTCAAAAATATATATTTAGGATATAAAAAAAATAATATATCATCTTTTACTAGTGCTCAATACTGTATGCGAACAGGCGGTAATCACGATGACTTAAAAAAAGTGGGTTATCAACCTTATCATCATACCTTATTTGAAATGCTAGGAAATTTTAGTTTTGGAGAATATTTTAAAGAAACTGCTATTAGTTATGCATGGGAATTTTTAACAGATAAAAAATGGCTTAATATACCAAAAGAAAAAATATGGATTACATATTATTATCGTGATATTGAAACAAAAAAAATTTGGTTAAATATTATTAATATTAAACCCAACCATTTAATCGTAATGTATGATAAAAATAATATAAAATATAACTCTGATAATTTCTGGAGAATGGGAGATTCCGGTCCATGTGGTCCATGTACAGAAATTTTTTATAATCAACGATCGTATTATAAAAAGATCGATATAGTTAATAACTATAATGAATTTAAAAAATATTTTGTAGAAATTTGGAATTTAGTATTTATGCAATTTAATCAAATTAAATCCAATAAGCTAATTGATTTACCAACTCCATCAGTAGATACAGGTATGGGATTAGAACGTATATCTGCGGTTTTACAAAACGTTTCTTCAAGCTATAAAACAAATAATTTTATAAAACTAATAAAATCTATCGAAAAAACAATATCAATAAAAAAAAATAATCGTATTTCATTAAGAATTATTGCAGATCATATCCGTGCATCCGTTTGCTTGATTGCTGAAAATATAGTTCCTGGTAATGAAGGAAGAAATTATATTCTTAGAAAAATAATAAGACGCGCATTAATTCATGGATATTTTATGGGTTTACATAAACCATTTTTTTATAAATTATCTAAATTTGTTATTAGTAGTATGAAACAAATTAATTATGATTTCAATCTTTCTAAAAAAATAGATGTTATAAAAAATATTTTATTTCATGAAGAAAAACAATTTCATAACGTATTAAAAATAGGAATATATAAGCTACAGGAAGAAATTAAAAATAATAAGATATCTACAAAAAAAATATTATATTTATACGAAACATTCGGTTTACCTGTCGAAGTAACTTTAGATATCTGTAAAGAAAAAAAAATTTCAATTAATTTAAATAAAATAAATAAACTAATAAAATTAAATAAAAATAAAATAATTCAAAAAAAAATTAAAGAAAAAAAAAATAATCTATATATAACATTAATTACAAAAAAATCTATTTTTGATGGATATGATACATATATAAAAACATCAAAAATTACCCAAATAGTTTATAATGATAAACTTATATCACATTTACATGAAAACTGCATGGGAATTTTAGTATTAAATATCACACCTTTTTATAGCAAATCAAGCGGACAAATAGGAGATACAGGTAAAATAACTAATAATAATGGAATATTCATTGTAAAAAAAACAAAAAAAAACGGAAATCTTATCGCACATATAGGATATATGCAGAGTGGAACTTTACATGTAAATGATATAGTTACCGCTAAAATAAATATTAAAAAAAGAAAAATCATACAATCTAATCATACATCTACTCATTTATTGCATGCAGCATTAAATAAAATTTATAAATCAGAAATAATACAAAAAGGATCTTACATTGACGATCAATATCTAAGATTTGATTTTATTTATAATTATAAAATTACTGAAAAAGATATTTATAAATTAGAAAAAATAATAAATAAAAAAATTCAAAAAAATATATCAATTAATTCTATTATTACATCTATAGATAAAGCAAAAAAATATAATGCTATATATTTATCTTCAAAAAAATATAAAAAAATAGTTCGTATGATTTGTATTAAAAATTTCTCTATTGAATTATGTAATGGTACTCATCATAAAACTACTGGTAAAATTGGATGTTTTAAAATTATTTCGTATAAAAATATTGGAAATTCAACAAAACGTATTATAGCAATAACCGGTTTACATGTTATAAAATATATCAATGAAAAAATAAAAAAAGAAAAAAAAATAAAAAATCTATTTACAAATAATCAAAATAATATTTACCAATCAATAAAAAAATCACTTAATATTATCAAGAATATAAAAAAAGAAAACATACAATTAATAAACCAAAATGTTTTACAGATTTCTAAAAATCTAATATCGACAGCATATACGATTAACAATGTATATATTATTGTTGCATCTTTATCCAATTTAAAATACATAATTCTCAGAAATATATCTGATGCTATTAAAAAAAAATTAAAATATGCAATTATTATATTAACTAATACAAACATTTCGATGATACAGTTTTTAATTAGTGTTACAACAAAAACAATTAAACATATTAATGCATTAGATATTATGAACACATTATTTTCTATATTATCCGGTAAAGGTGGTGGTAGTAAACATCTTGTAGAAGGAAAATTAAATAATAATAAATTTATTTCAAATCATCTAAATATTATTAAAGAAAAAATTATAAATAATATAAAAAATAATAATTTAAATAAATAATATTATTATTAAATTTATAAAGATTTATTAAAAATATATACAAATATATTATGTTATTTATATAACATATTTAAAAAATAAAAACATGTTTATTTCATAAAAGGAATCAAAGGAATGCTTATTTTAACTCGTCGAATTGGCGAAACATTAATAATCGGCGATGAAATAACAATAACAATTTTAGGAATTAAAGGAAATCAAATTCGTGTAGGTATTAATGCTCCTAAAAAAATATCTGTACATAGAGAAGAAATCTACAAAAGAATTCAATTAGAAAAAAATAAAAAATAAATTTTTACTGTATTTTGTAAACATACAAAATACAGTATTAACGCTATTATAAAACAATAATAATATTATTATTATTTTTATAAAATTATTTATAAATTATCTTTTATATGGTATTATACAATTAATAAAATTATAATTTTATTAAAAAAAATCTATTTGACTCTTTTTGTTATAATTAGTATTATATATATAATATATAATATCTCGGTGAGATGGCCGAGTGGTTTAAGGCGCTCCCCTGCTAAAGGAGTATGTACTAATCTGCATCGAGGGTTCAAATCCCTCTCTCACCAAAATAATATTATTTATGCATCCGTAGCTTAGTTGGATAGAGCACTCGGCTACGAACCGAGAGGTTGAAGGTTCAAATCCTTCCGGATGCATAAATAATATTTTTTTATTAAAAAATTTAATATAAATAAAATGTTTATATATACTTATTACAATATAGATTTTTTATATTTTATATATTTCTAAAATTTATTCTAACTAATTAATCAAAATTAATTCAATCAAAAAAAACCATTATTCATTATTATATAAATATAGTTAGACTAAAAATAGGAGATTTAATTCATATATTTAATAAAACTAATCATATATTTATATATATGAATATTAGATATAAATAAAAAAAATATTTTTATTAAAACAATTTATAAAAAAAAAATAAAGACTCATTACTTAATATTTATTAAATAATAATTTTTATCTAAAAAATAAAGTTTTTCCAGTAGAAAATTAATAGAATTAGGAATTAAATAAATCACTCCAATTATTATAAACAAGAAAAATTATAAAAAATATAAAAAATGTATTATTATAAAAAATTAATTATCTTTACATGCATATAATCAAAAATAAATATTGTTCCTAAATTAAATACACTGCTTACAATATATCAATAATAATTCTACACCTACAAAATGTAGTGAATTATTTTTGATATAGATGCAATAAAAAATATATATTATATTTTTAATTAATATAAAAATATTTTTATATTAATTTGGATCTGAAAAAGAATTTCTTGATAATCAAACTAAATATGCAAAAAAAATTTTAAATATAAAATTAGGACATAAAATATTAAGAATAGAAACATCTGTTTTTATAGCTATAACAGCATTAAAAGTACATTTAGGAAGATATATAATAATATTTATTAATTTAAAATAAATAATTATATAATTAAAAAGTACTTTTATTCTTTATTTAAAGCAGTATCTATCATTTCAGTTAATACTAACATTCTAGATTTTATATGTTTGATACAATGAACAGATTTTTGTTTTTCTAATTCTAATTCATGACAGATATTTAAAGCAGTTATAAAAATTAATTGCTCTATATTATATGCACCTGTTTTTTCTTTCAGTTCTTTTAATCGTTTATTTAGAACATCAGCTGTATAATATAAATCTGAAGAATTTTTATCAGGACAACTAACCCGTATAGAACGTCCTAAGAATTCTACATCAATAGATTGTGAAGACATAACTTATTCTCTAATATAGTTTATTTAATAAAAATCTATATAATAGAAATTACTATTAATATAGTCGTTAATAAAAATTTTAAAAATAATTTATTACCTCGATATTAGTTTTACCTTATCAAAATAACTGACTAATAACAAATCAGCTTTTCTCTTACAAAATAATCCTACAGAAACTATACCGGGGATGTTATTCATTTTACTTTCTAAATTAATAGGATTTTTAATACATAAATTATGTATATCAATAATATAATTACCATTGTCTGTAGTAAAATTTTTTCTATATTTTGGTATACCACCTATTTTTATAATTTCTCTAGATACACTTTTTGTAGCCATAGGTATAACTTCAATTGGAATAGGAAAATTATCAAATTTTGATACATATTTTGATTTATCAATAATACATAAAAATTTATTAGCAACAGAAGCAATGATTTTTTCTCTAGTAAGCGCTCCTCCTCCTCCTTTTATCATTTCCATAGAATAATTAACTCTATCTGCACTATCAATGTAAATATCTAACGAATTTAATGTATTAAGATCTACAATAGGAATATTGAAATTTTTTAACCATTTTTCTGAAATGCAAGAACTAGATACAGCTCCTTTAATATGTTTTGAAATAGTTGATAATTCTTCAATAAAAAACTTTATTGTAGAACCTGATCCAATCCCAATAATGGAATTTTCTGGAATATAATCTAAAGCAGATCTCGCTACAGATTTTTTTAACGCATCTAACATATATTCTCCATAATATATAAAAATTATTAAATAAAAATATAGATATAATCGTAAAATAATCCGAAACCTATAATTAAATGTTTAGATATACTAGATATATATTTTTAAAGTACTAAATCTTTAATTAATAATATAATTGTATTAATTAAATAATATTCTATCTGGGGTACCTGGATTCGAACCAGGGATGCCGGTATCAAAAACCGGTGCCGTAACCTCTTGGCTATACCCCAAAAATATACTATTATAAATATTTTAATTAATTAATATTAATTATACGGAAGGCGAGATTTGAACTCGCAAACCTTGCAGTGCCAGAACCTAAATCTGGTGCGTCTACCATTTTCGCCACTTCCGCAAAATAAATAAAATAATTTTAATGGCTATAACGAGAATCGAACTCGTGACCTCAGCGTTATGAGTGCTGTGCTCTAACCAACTGAGCTACATAGCCGAATTATTCATTAAAAAATAATATTTATATAATAATTTTACACAAATATTTTTTTTTTACAATAAAAATTTATAAATAAACCATTATTTTTCATATTTTAAAAATAATTTATTTTTTTTTAAAAAAACGTGATATTAAATTAAATTTTTAATAAAATATATATACTTTATATATAAACTAATTAAGGACATTTTAATAATGATAAATATAAAAAATAACTTCATAAATAAAATAATAAAAAATTCAATATTAAAAAATCCTAACCGTAAAATACGAACACGATTCCCTCCAGAACCTAATGGTTATTTACATATTGGACATGCTAAATCTATTTGTTTAAATTTTAATATTGCTAATAGATATAATGGAACTTGTAATCTTAGATTTGATGATACAAATCCTAAAAAGGAAAATAAAAAATATGTTAATGCGATCAAAAAAGATATAAAATGGTTAGGTTTTAACTGGTATAAAAATTCAAAATATACTTCAAATTATTTTAAAAAACTATATAAATATGCTGTCCAATTAATTCAAAATAATCTAGCATATATTGATGAATTGAATGCACAAGAAATCAAACAATATCGAGGAACGTTAAAAGAAAAAGGAATTAATAGTCCATTTAGAAACCGACCTATTAAAGAAAATTTAACATTATTTAAAAAAATGAAAAATGGTATATTTAAAGAAGGATCAATGTGTTTACGCGCAAAAATAAATATGGAATCCCCATACATTATTTTACGTGATCCAGTTTTATATCGAATTATTTTTTCTAAACATCATCAAACTAAAAATGAATGGTGTATTTATCCAATGTATGATTTTGCTCATTGCATTGTAGATGCTTTAGAAGAGATTACACATTCCTTATGTACATTAGAGTTTATAGATAATCGTCAATTATATATATGGATATTAAAAAAATTAAATTTTACCCAAAAACCTCCTAGACAATATGAATTTTCTAAATTAACTTTAGAACATACAATTTTATCTAAAAGAAAAATACAAAAACTAATAGATACTAAATTAGTAAATGGATGGAATGATCCAAGATTACATACAATATCAGGTTTGAGAAATAAAGGATATACAAAAAATTCTATTAAAACATTTTGTCAAAAAATTGGAATCACTAAACAACAAAATATGATAGAATTATCCTTATTAGAATCTTGCATAAGAAAAGACTTAAATATGTCGTCTCCTAGACGAATGGCAGTAATTAATCCAGTTAAACTAATCATTACTAATATTGATAAATATCATATAGAATACTTAGATGCTCCAAATCATCCTCAAATAAAAGAAATGGGTACCAGAAAAATTCTATTTTCTAACGAAATATATATTGAAAAAGAAGATTTTTGTAAAAAACCAAATAAAAACTATAAAGGATTAGTGTTAGGAAAAAAAGTTCGACTAAAATATTCTTATGTAATTCAAGCAAATAAAATTTTAAAAAATAAAAATAACGAAATATCATGTATTTTATGCACATATGATTTAAATAAAACAAAAAAAAACAAACAAATAAAAAATAATTATAATATAATTCATTGGATATCTTCAAAAAATTCTATTAAAGTTCAATTTCATTTATTTGATGTTTTATTTAAAAGTAAAAATGCTGAAAAAGAAAGTAACATTATACAAGCATATAATCCTAATTCATGTATAATTAAAACAGGATATGTTGAATCTATTATAAAAAATGAAAAAATTAAACATGCCTATCAATTTGAAAGAATAGGATATTTTTTAAAAAAAAATAAAAAATATGAAAATACTACTATAGTATTTAATAGAATTGTATCTCTAAAAAATAAATATAAGAAATTCATTAAATAAAATTAACAAAATAAAATTAAATATCAATTTCATTATTAAAGACTAATTAATAATAAAATTATTAAAATATTTAATAAAAATATATACATCTATGTTTTATAGAAATTAATACTTATTAATAAAATATAATAATTTTTAAAATTAATAATATTTAATATTCAAAAATAAAATCAATCAAAAAAAAAAAAAAAAAAATAATATATTATAAAAGTCTTTTATGAAAAGGATAAAAAATGTCACAAATTAAAAAAATATTTGCTCGAGAAATACTAGATTCACGCGGTTACCCTACAGTTGAAGCTGAAGTTCATCTTAAAAGTGGACATATTGGATTAGCTTCTTCTCCTTCTGGTGCATCTACAGGATCAAAAGAAGCATTAGAATTAAGAGATGGTGATAAAAATCGTTTCTTTGGAAAGGGAGTCAAAACCGCAGTAAACTATATTAATAAAAATATTTCTCGTGCATTAATAAACAAGATATCTGATAATCAAAAAGAAATTGATAATTGTATGATTCAACTAGACGGTACTCAAAATAAATCAAAATTTGGAGCTAATGCTATCTTGGCTGTATCACTCGCAATTGCAAAATCTGTTGCATCTGAAAAAAATATTCCTTTTTACTCTTATATTTCTCAAATTAATAAATCAAATAATAATTTTTCTATTCCACTTCCTATGATCAATATTATTAATGGTGGAATGCACGCTAATAATAATATTGACATTCAAGAATTTATGATTCAGCCTATAGGAGCTAAAAATATTAAACAAGCTATTCAAATGGGATCAGAAATTTTTCATACATTAGGAATTCTTCTTCAAGATAAAGGATATTCAACATGTGTTGGAGACGAAGGAGGATACGCTCCAAATCTACATTCTAACGAAGAAGCATTATCTATGATTAGTTTAGCTGTAGAAAAATCTAATTATGAATTAGGAAAAGATATTACATTTGCAATAGATTGTGCAGCATCAGAACTATTTGATAAAAAAACAAAAAAATATAAATTAATATATGAAAATAAAGTATTTAATTCACAAGAATTTACACATTATTTAGAAAGACTTACTTCTAAGTATCCGATCTTATCTATAGAAGATGGACAACATGAGAGTGACTGGGATGGTTTTATATACCAAACACATATTTTAGGTAAAAAAATACAATTAGTGGGTGACGATTTGTTTGTAACAAATAAAAAAATTTTAAAATATGGAATTGATAAAAAAATCGCTAATGCAATATTAATAAAATTAAATCAAATAGGAACATTAACTGAAACATTAGAAACTATTCAATTAGCTAAAAAAAACAAATACTCTGTAATTATATCTCATCGATCCGGAGAAACAGAAGATACTAGCATTGCAGATTTATCAGTAGGAACATCAGCAGGACAAATTAAAACTGGATCTATGTGTAGATCAGATAGAACAGCAAAATATAATAGATTAATTAGAATCGAGGAAACTTTAAATAACACAAATATTCCTTTAATAAATAATTTAAATAAACTATGATTAAAATAATCAATATATTAAAATTATTTAAAAAACATATAATTATTCATTTTTTATTCAAAAATAGGGGGTATTCCCCTTATTAAAAGTTTTATTTGTAAAAGTACCAATTAAATTGTTTAAAATATATAAATAATTAATACCTAAATCATACTTATCTAAGTAATTAAAAATATTAATACTGATTAAAAAAATACTATAAATATATACAAGTATATATTTTAAAATTAATACTAAATATAAAATATTTACTATATTAGGATATACATGAATAAAAAAAAAATAATATTAATAGATGGACATTATTGTTTATATCAAACATATTTTTCATTTTCAAAATTAAAAAACAATAATGGAGATCCTACCGGAGTACTATACGGTTATATTAAAATATTTAATAAATTAATAGAAATATTTAATCCTGTAAAAATAATAGTTATATTTGACACTCCGACACAAAATTTTAGACACAAACTATATATAAAATATAAAAATAATAGATCACCAATGCCTAAAAATCTAAAAAAACAAATAAAACCATTAAAAGAAATAATAAAAGTATTGGGTATACCTATCGTTAGCATTAATAATATTGAAGCTGATGATATAATAGGTACATTATCTAAACAATTTAAAAAAAAAAAATATTATATATTAATATATAGTGCTGATAAAGATTTAATTCAATTAATTAACAAACAAGTTTCTATTATTCCCGGAAATTTTAAAAAAGAAATATTAAATAAAAAAAATATATATCAAAAATATGGAATATTACCCAAATATATAGCAGATTTTTTAGGTTTAGTTGGTGATTCATCTGATAATATTCCAGGAGTACCTGGAATAGGTAAAAAAACTGCTATGATTCTTTTAAAACATTTTAAGTCTATAAAAGATATATATAATAATATTGATAAAATTTATAATTTACCTATCAAAAACATAAAAAATATTACAAATAAATTAAAAGAAAACAAAAAAACAGCTTTTTTATCATATAATTTAACCAAAATCAATAATAATATATTAAAAAATGATTTTATTAATACAATTAAAGATTATCCAATTAATATACCACTATTATTAAAAATATTTAAAAATTATCAATTTAATCAATATATTGAAAATATATGTGATAATAAATTTCCCGTAATTAATAGATACAAAAAAAATAAAAATAATAATAAATATATTGAAATTGTCAATAATAAAATTCTATCACAAATAGTAGAAATATTAACTCAAGAAAAAATATTTTCTATAGCTATAGCTATTACGCCTACAAACACAAAAAATAATATTTTTTCTATATCCATGTCTGTTAAAAGTCATATAACATGGTGGTATGTGTCTAATTATATAGACTATAATACAACTAATATTAATGAAACAATTATTTTAAATACCATTAAACCTATTTTAGAAAACAAAAAATATCGCAAAATAGGTACAAATTTAAAAAATATGTTTCATATTTTAAAAAAATTTAACATTACATTACACGGAATATATTTTGATACATCAATTGCATTTTATGATTATGAATTCAATAACTTATATCAAGATTATCAAAAATATCTTATAAAAACATACATTATAAAAAATAAAAATTTTAATTTAGAAAAATCAATCAGTGATATTATACAAAAATCTTATATATCGTTAAAAATATATTTAAAAACTAAAAAATACTTTAAAGTAAAAAATAAAAAAAAAACATTTTATTCTATTGATATGCCTTTATTACAAGTATTATCAATCACAGAAAATAACGGCGTATTAATAAAAAGAAAAATACTAAAAAAACAAAAAATAAAAATTACAAATACATTACATAAATTAAAAAAAAAGATATATCATATAAATCAAGAAAAATTCAATATCAACTCTAATAAACAATTACAGAATATATTATTTAAAAAATATAATTTTCCGTATTCGCAAAAAACAAAAAACGGTAGTATTTCTACTAATGAAAAAGTTCTTCTAAAATTATCTAAAATTCACAAATTACCAAAAATTATTTTACAATATAGAATTCTAAACAAATTAAAAAATACTTATTTAAAAAAATTAATAAAATCAATAAATAAAAAAACTAATAAAATTCATACTACATACTATCAAACATCTACTTCAACAGGACGATTATCTTCTAGAAATCCTAACTTACAAAATATTCCTATTAAAACTAAATTAGGAAGAAAACTCAGAATAGCGTTTATTGTAAAAAAAAAATGGTTATTATTAACTGCAGATTATTCTCAAATTGAATTAAGAATCATAGCACATTATTCGAAAGATAAAAAAATGATAAAAAATTTATCATATAATCAGGATATACATCTTGAAACAGCAAAAAATATTTTTAAAATAAAAAATAAAAAAGTAAAATTTTTTCATAGAAATATTGCTAAAATTATAAACTTTTCTATATTATATGGAATTAGCCCATTTGGACTAGCTCAAAAATTAAATATTTCTATATTAGAAGCTAGCGAATATATAGAAAATTATTTTTTAACATATAAAAGAGTTAAAAAATATATTAAACATATTTATAGTATGGCAAAAAAAAATAAATATATAACTACTTTATTTGGTAGAGATATATATATACCTAACATTAACTCAAATAATATAATATTAAAAAAATATGCAAAACGTTTTTGTATAAATTCAATTATACAAAATACTGCTTCAGATATTATAAAAACATCTATGATTAAACTAAATACTATCTTTCAAAAAGAATTTTATAATGATGTAAAAATAATTATGCATATACATGACGAACTAATATTTGAAATAAAAGAAGAAAAAAAAAATCAATTAATAGATTTAATTAAATATTATATGGAAAATAACACAAAATTAATAGTTCCTTTATATGTTTCTATTAAAACAGGAAAAAACTGGAAAGAAATAAAACCTTATACATTACATACATCTATATAATAGATACCATTTATATAATTGATTTTGTATAAAAAAAATATCTGATTTTATAAATTTAGAAAAACTACATACAGTAACATTTATATTCAAATCTAACAAAATATCATTGATATATAATAATTTTTTCGTTAACTGTTGTTTAGAAACTTTATCACTTTTTGTTAAAACTAATAAAATAGGTAATAATTTATGTTGTAATGTTCTTAAAATAGTTAAATCTAATGATTTAATAGCAACACGAATATCAGATAATATAACAATTCCACGTAAACATTTTCTATTTTTTAAATAAAAAAATAAACTTTTATTTAATAATTTTTTAGTTACATGGTCTATTTTTGAATATCCGTATCCTGGAAAATCTAATAATCTAAAATCTGATACGATACTAAAGAAATTTATTGTTCTTGTTCTACCAGGTAATTTACTAACTCGTGCTAATTTTTTATTATTAGTAATACAATTAATCATACTAGATTTTCCGGAATTAGAATAACCTAACAGCGCTACTTCTATTCCAATAAAATCTTCTAAATTAAAAGAATTAACAATACTTTTTAAAAAAAACGTTTTATTAAATTGCATATTATTCAAACAAATGTTTTCCATATTAATAAATAAAATTAATGATAATAATAATTAATGTAAAAATAAGATTTATGTTTAAAAAAATATTGTAAAATATAAATATAATTATACATTAAAAGTATTAATATTCAGACAATATATTAAAAATTTTTTAAAAATATCAAAATAATAATTTACAGAAAAATTAAATATTTTTAATAAATTAAAATTTATTTATATATTAAATAATTTATATTTAATATATAAATAAATTATATAACATAATTAAATTTAAAATAGTAAATAATATTTTTTATTAAATAAAAATATAATATTTATTACATATAAACTCTTAAAGATAAAAATGGTACTCATATGAATAAAATGATTAGAAATATTGCTATCATCGCTCATGTTGATCATGGAAAAACAACATTGCTAGATCAATTATTACAACAATCTGGTACTTTTCAGCAACATGAAGAAAAAATAGATAGAATAATGGATTCTAATGAACTAGAAAAAGAAAGAGGTATTACTATACTATCAAAACATACATCTATAACATGGAAAAACTATCATATTAATATTATTGATACACCAGGTCATGCAGATTTTGGAGGAGAAGTAGAAAGAATATTATCAATGGTAGATTCTGTATTATTAGTAGTAGATGCATTTGAAGGTCCAATGCCTCAAACACGATATGTTACTAAAAAATCGTTTTTATACAAAATAAAACCAATTATTGTAATTAATAAAATGGATAGACCTACCATAAGACCAGACTGGGTTATTAATCAAATATTTGATTTATTTGTTGATTTATCAGCTAATGACGACCAATTAGATTTTCCTGTAATATATACATCAGCTTTACTAGGTCATTCTGGATATCATCCTGATAAAATGCATAATAATATGATTCCACTATTAAATGCTATCATAAAATATACTCCTATACCAACTATATCATCAAAAGATTTTCTTCAAATACAAATATCTCAATTAGATTTCAATAATTATTTTGGAATGATTGGAATTGGAAAAATACAACAAGGACAAATAAAAACTAATCAAATAGTTTCAGTATTAAGAAATAAAAAAAAAATTTATACAGGAAAAATAAATAATATACTCAAATTCTATGGATTAAAACAAAAAAAAATAGAGATAGCGTCTACTGGTGATATTATTGCAATTACAGGATTAAATGATATTCAAATATCAGATACTATTTGTGATCCTGAATTTTTATATCCATTACCTAATCTAAAAATAGATGAACCAACAGTCAATATGTTATTTTGTGTAAATCAATCACCTTTTTGTGGTACAGAAGGTAAATATATAACTTCTCGTCAAATTTTAGAACGACTTAAAAAAGAAACTATTCGAAATATTTCTTTAAAAGTTCAAGAAACTAAAAATTCAAATATTTTTTCCGTTTCAGGAAGAGGAGAATTACATTTATCTATTTTATTAGAACAATTACGAAGAGAAAATTTTGAAGTAGAAGTTTCAAGACCTAAAGTAATTTTTAAAACAAAAAATAATGTTTTAACTGAACCTTTTGAAATAGTATTATTAGATATTGAAAAAAAACACCAAGGACAATTAATACAAAAATTAGGTGAATTAAGAGGTGAAATACAAAGCATTATGTCTAATGAATATAATAGAATCCAAATTGAATGTATATTATCTAGTAGATCTCTAATTGGATTTAGATCTGAATTCATGAACATCACTTCTGGTAGTGGAACTTTCTTTTCGTCTATTAGTCATTATAGTGAAGTTCAAAAAAACCAATTTGGACAAAGAAAAAACGGAGTTCTTATTGCAAAAAAAACTGGAACAGCCGTATCCTTTTCTATAAATAATCTACAAAATCGTGGAAAAATGTTCATACAACATGGTGAAAAAGTATATGAAGGTCAAATAATTGGAATACATAATAGATCTAATGATCTAACAGTTAATTGTTTAATTGGTAAAAAATTAACTAACATGCGTGCTTCCGGTACTGACGAAGCTATTACTTTAATTACACCAATTAAAATTACTTTAGAATATGCTCTTAATTTTGTCAACGACGATGAATTAATTGAAGTAACACCTAATTCAATACGATTTAGAAAAATATATTTAAAAGAAAGTGATAGAAAAAAATTTAAAAAAAAATAATATTTTTATCTAATAAATAAATATTTATAAAATTATTATTTTAAATAATTATAAAAGAGAATCTTTATTTTATAAAAGATTCTTTTTACCAAATAAAAATCATAAATAAATTTATGAAAAAAATAACCTATTAAATACAATTTATTTTAAATAAAATTTAATTATAAATATCTATTACTAAAGTTTCAAAATTTATTAGTATTATTATACTTAATAATATATAAACTAGTATTTAATCAATTTACTATATTGAATTATATATATAATAATATATATATTATATTATATAAACTCATATAAAAATAAAATAATGAATCTTATACTATTTAATAAAAGATAATATTATGTACATTTACATACTTGAATTTAAAATATTCTAAATTTAATATTTGGATTAGATGATAGCAAAAAAATATTTTTATTTTTTAAAAATTTCTTCTTCATACGAACTTGTAATAATATTTTATTCTTGTATATTGAAACCCATGCTAATACTATTCCAACATTATATATATCATGTGTTTGATTATCAAAATAATTAATATATTCAAATATTTTAGGATTATGTAGATAATTCTTACCTATTAAAGTACAAACAATAAACTGATTTATTTTTTTATTTTCATATTTACATAACATCTCTTGACCATAATAACAACCTTTATTAAAATCAATAGCATTCCATTTTTTTAAACCCAATGATTGTAATATAAATTGACCAGATATTTTATCATTAAAAACTGGAAAACATGATTCAATATCTAATCCTAACCACTGTTTACTATCAGTAAATATAGCATTTTTATTCATAAATTCTAAAAAATTAAATAATTGACTCTTATGTACAATTATTAAAAACCTATCAATAGGTTTATTAATTTTTAAAATAATTGTTTTATTAATAATAATTAATGATCGATTTTGACTAAAATTTTTTAAAAAAAAATTCTTTAATAAAGAGATTCCATTTGGACCTGATAATCCAAATATTCTAAAATTTTCTTCTTTAAAAATATTTACTTGAGAGAATAAAGAATATTTTTTCAATTCATGTATATGTTTTTGATATACTGAAGATTGTATAACATATAAATAACAATCATAATATTGAAATATTAAAAAAGAAGTCCATACTTTTCCGTTAATATTGCAATGAGCACCAATTTTATATTTATATTGATCAATTAAATTCATATCTATAGTGAATTGATTATTTAAATATTTTGTTTTATCTATTCCTGTAACACAAATTAAGGAATAACTTTTTAGTTCCATGAAAACATTATAAGATAAATTTTTACTTAAATTAATTATTGTGTTATTTACAATATTACTGTTCATAGAATTATATGTACCTTAAAATAAGTATAAAATATATTTATATTAAATAATTATTTATTATAATAAAAATATTGATGTTTGTAAAAAATATAATTATATTATAAAAATATACAATAGATTTTATATAAAATATTATTTAAATAATATTTAAAAATAAAAATAATATAATATTCAAAAATATCAATATTTATTAATAAAAATTATCAAAACAAATATAAAGAAAAAAAATGTTAGATTTACTAGTATTAACTAAAAAAATAAAAAAATTAAAAAATAAAATAATTTTATTAAAAAAAAATGTTAATTATTCCAATAATAATAAAAGAATTCAATCTATTGACATAAAAATAAAAAAATTAACATTTTTTAATAATTCTAAATTAATATCAAAATTATATAAAAAAAAAAATATTTTATCTAAAGAAAGAGATAAAATAAAAAAACTAACAAATAAATTATATGATATAGAATACTGGATAAAAATATTTAATAAAGAACAAGATCTAGAAATACTGCAAGAAATAAATATACAATACCAAAGATTAATAAAAAAATTACGTAAATTAGAAATTTATACTATGTTCAATAATAAATATGATAAAAATAATTGTTATTTAGACATACAATCTGGTTCAGGAGGAATAGAATCACAAGATTGGACAAAAATGTTATTAAAAATGTATTTAAAATACTCACAAAATAAAAAATTTAAAACAACAGTTGTGACAAAATCAGTAGGAGAAAATGGAGGAATAAAATCAATTACATTAAAAATTAAAGGTACTTTTGCATTTGGTTGGTTGCGAACCGAAACAGGAATACATAGATTAGTACGAAAGAGTCCTTTTAATGCAAGTAATAGACGACATACATCATTTAGTTCAGTATTCGTATATCCTGAATTAAATAATAATATTAATATAAACATTGAATTAAAAAATTTAAGAATCGATGTTTATCGAGCATCAGGAGCTGGAGGACAACATGTCAACCGCACAGAATCTGCTGTACGTATTACACACATACCCTCAGGAATAGTAACACAATGCCAAAATAATCGTTCTCAGCATAAAAATAAAAGCACAGCAATAAAACAATTAAAAGCAAAATTATATAAACTAGAAATAAATAAAAAAAATATAGAAAAAAAAACCATTAATAAAAATAAATTAGATATTCGTTGGGGAAATCAAATTCGTTCATATATATTAGATGATTCCAGAATAAGAGATACTAGAACAAAAATAGAAAGAAGTGACATACACAATGTTTTAAACGGTGATTTAAACCAATTTATTGAAACAAGCCTAAAAATAGGATTATAAAAATAAAAAATGTCAAAAATTATTTTAAATATAGAAAAAAAAAATGAAATTAATATCAGAAAAAATAAATTATTAAAATTACGTAAATTAGGTTTTAATTTTCCAAATACATTTCATTATACAGATACAATTAAAGAAATACTAAATATATATAAACACTATACAAAAGACAAACTCCACCAATTATGTTATATAGTTAAAATTTCAGGAAGAATAATAAAAAAAAGAATTTTAGGAAAAGCTACTTTTTTAGTAATAAAAAACAATAATTATGAAATTCAAATATATATAAAAAGTAATCTATTTAAAGAAAAATATTATTATACTTACATAATAGAATTAGATTTAGGAGATATAATTGGCGTTAAAGGAAATATATTTAAAACAAATACATTAGAGTTATCTATTTACTGTCAAAAAATATATTTATTAACTAAATCTTTACGATCATTACCGGATAAATACAAAGGTTTAAAAAATAAAGAAATTAAATATAGAAAAAGATATTTAGATCTTATCTCTAATAATGATTCTATAAAAATTTTTAAAAAAAGATCAATGATTGTTTCTAACATTCGTTCTTTTATGAAAAAAAAAGATTTTTTAGAAGTTGAAACACCTATGATGCATCCAATTCCCGGAGGCGCTAATGCAAAACCATTTACCACTTATCACAACTCCTTATCAGAAACAATGTATTTAAGAGTCGCTCCTGAGCTATATCTAAAAAGATTAATTATTGGAGGGTTTAATAAAATTTTTGAAATAAATCGTAATTTTAGAAATGAGGGTTTATCTACTCAGCATAATCCTGAATTTACCATGATGGAAATATATCAAGCATACAGCAATCATGAAGATATGATGTCTCTTTTAGAAGATTTATGTATTTTTTTAGTAAAAAAAAATTTCAATTCAAATACGATTAAATATGACAAATATCAATTAAATTTTAAAAAACCAATAAAAAAAATGACTATGATTGAATCAATATTAAAATTTAATAAAAATGTTCAATCATCTGACCTAAATACCATTGAAAATGCTAAAAAAATAGCAAAAAAACTTAATTTAGATACTAAATTATCTACTTCTCTAGGAGAGATAATTTATTTAATTTTTGAAAAAAAAACAGAAAAAAAAATTATTTCTCCTACATTTATCACTGATTATCCAATTGAAATTTCTCATTTAGCTAAAACAAATGAAAAAAACAAAAAAATAACAGAACGATTTGAATTTTTTATAGCTGGCTATGAAATAGCTAATGGTTTTTCTGAACTTAATGATCCTGAAGAACAAAAAAAACGATTTAAATTACAGTTAGCACAAAAAAAACACACAAATATTTCAAAAAATTTTTACTACGATAAAGATTATATTACAGCCCTAGAACATGGATTACCTCCAACGTCAGGTTTAGGTATAGGTATTGATAGATTAATTATGATTTTAACAAATCAAAAAAGTATTAAAGATGTTATACTCTTTCCTATGTTAAAAAAAATATAATAAAATTAATCAATAATATTATCAAATAAGATTAATAAAATAAAAAATTTAAATGAATAATAAATTTTATTTATGCAATAAAAAATCTTCATATAGTAATGTATTGTTATTTAAATAAAATTATTAACTATTAATATTTATTCTAAAAATTTATAAAATAATACTTATGGAAAATAAAATGTACGATATATCAAATATCAAAAAAAAAATGTTAACACGAGATAATGTTATTTATTTAATTAAAAAATACAAAACACCTATATGGGTTTATAATGCCGATATAATCATTAAACAAATAAAAAAATTAGAAAAATTTGATATTATTCGTTTTGCACAAAAATCTTGTTCTAATATTCACATACTAAAACTAATGAAACAATATAATATTAAAATTGACGCTGTTTCATTAGGAGAAATAAAAAGAGCTATTTTAGCAGGATTTCAACCAAATAATAATGATATAGTATTTACGTCAGATATTTTAGAAGAAAAAGTTCTTCAAGAAGTAATTCAAAAAAAAATTCCAGTAAATGCTGGATCAATAGATATGTTAAAACAAATAGGAAAAAAATCTCCTGGACATCCTGTTTGGATCAGAATTAATCCAAGATTTGGTAATGGACATCATATAAAAACTAATACTGGAGGTGATACCAGTAAACACGGTATATGGAATCCAATAAAAGCATTATCAATTATTAATCAATATAAATTAAATCTCATCGGATTACATATGCATATTGGATCTGGTGTTAATACAGAAAATTTATATCAAGTTTGTGAATCTATGAAAAAAAATGCCATTCAGTTAAATCAAAAAATAAAGTTTATATCTGCAGGAGGTGGTTTAAAAATTCCTTATTCAAGTAAAGATACAGAAACTGATCTTGAAGATTACTTTAATAAATGGAATAATACTAAAAAAATAATTTCTTCTACTTTAAAATGTCCTCTTAAATTAGAAATTGAACCAGGTCGATTTTTAGTAGGTCAATCCGGGATATTAATTTCTAAAGTATATGCTGTAAAAAATATGGGTAAAAATACTTTTGTGCTAATAAACTCAGGATTTAACGATTTAATAAGACCTACTTTATACGGTAGTTATCATAAAATAACAGTAATATATAACAGTATAAAAAATACAAAAAATACACCAATAATAAAAAGTATTATCGCTGGTCCATTATGTGAATCAGGAGATGTATTTACTATTAAAAAAACAGGAATTATATTTCCTAGAAATCTCCCTAAAGTGAAACCTGGCGATTATTTAATTATTCATGACACTGGTGCATATGGATCTTCTATGTCATCTAATTATAATAGCAGACCTTTTATTCCAGAAGTTTTATATAAAAATGGAAAATTTAAACTTATTAGGCGACGCCAAACTATACAAGAAATGTTATCTCTAGAAACATCCTTGTAAATAATTACTAAAAATAATTAACAATTAACTAATTAAATTATTTTATATATATTATCAAAAATAATGATATTATATCGTTAATAATAAAAATTAAAATATATTAAAATTAAAATAATTGATTGAATACAAATATTACTTATGAATAAAAATATAATTAAAAAAAAAATATATATAAAAACATGGGGCTGTCAAATGAATGATCATGATTCTTCCATTGTTGCTAATATATTAACTCAAACTAATGATTATGTAGTTACAAAATCACCAGAAATATCTGATATTTTAATTTTAAATACATGTTCAATTAGAGAAAAAGCTCAAGAAAAATTATTTCATCAACTAGGCCGTTGGAAAAAATTAAAACAAAAAAAACCTAGTATTTTAATAGCAGTTGGTGGATGTGTTGCTGTCCAAGAAGGAGAAAATATTTATAAAAGAGCTAAATTTATCAATATTATCTTTGGACCTCAAACTTTACATAAATTACCTAAATTAATTAAACAATCTTATAAAAATAACAATTTAATTATTGATATAAAAACAAAATCGTTAAAAAAATTTAATCACTCAATTAATAAAAAAATAAATCAAAAATTTACTTCATTCGTGACTATTATAGAAGGATGTAACAAATATTGTTCTTTTTGTATAGTACCGTATACTAGAGGTGCAGAAACAAGTAGAAACCAAAAAGATATACTATTAGAAATTAATAAACTCACTAAAATTGGTGTTCGAGAAATAATTTTATTAGGACAAAATGTAAACGCATACCGTACATACGATGTCATTAATAAAAAAAAATATAATTTTTCAGATTTATTATACTCTATATCAGAAATTCCTAAAATTGATAGAATTAGATACATTACAAGCCATCCCATGGAATTTAGTGACGATATTATAGAAGCTTATAAATATATTCCACAATTAACAAATTTTCTACATCTTCCAGTACAAAGTGGTTCAAATAAAATTTTAAAATTGATGAAAAGAGGTTATTCTATAGAAGATTATGAAAATATAATTAATAAATTAAAATCTATTCGACCTAAAATTAGTATAAGTTCTGATTTTATTGTCGGTTTTCCAGGAGAAAACGATCACGATTTTCAAAAAACACTACAATTTATTTCAAAGATTAATTTTGATACCAGTTATAGCTTTATTTATTCTAAAAGACCAGGTACAAGAGCTGCTAAATTAATAGATAATACCCCTATAGAAGAAAAAAAAAATAGATTAGCTATACTACAAAAAAAGATTATCCAACAGTCTTTTCAATGGAGAAGAAGAATGTTAGGAACAACCCAATCAGTATTAGTAGAAGGATATATAAAAAATAATACTCAAAATTTATATGGAAGAACAGAAAATAATAGAATTGTTTATTTTAAAGGAAAAAACGAATTAATCGGAAAACTTGTATCATTAAAAATAACAGATATTAATTATCACACGTACTTAAAAGGAAATATTGATAAAAATCAATAATAAAAATAAAAAATAAACTCTATTATTATCAATACAATTAAATTAATTAAAAAAAATATGAAAATATATATACAAGTTATGTGTAAAAAAAAATATTTTTTCCAGATAAAAAATATTTTTTATTATGGTTGAAAAAAATATTTAAAAAAAATAAAGTAGAAATTACAATTAGATTAGTAAGTATAAAAGAGATAACATACTTAAATAAAAAATATAGAAAAAAAAATGTACCTACTAATGTATTATCTTTCCCATCTACAGAAAATATAAATATAAAACATCAATTTTCTAATTATATAGGAGACATTATTTTATCTCCGAATTATATTAATAAAGAAGCTTTATTACTTAAAAAAAATAGATTAGAACACTGGGCACATATAATAATTCATTCTGCATTACATTTATTGCATTATACACATAAAAATAAAAAATCAAGAAATATAATGCAAAACATTGAGAAAAAAATCATGATCCAACTTGGATTTGATGATCCATATAAAACATCTAATATTAATTAAAATTAAATATTAAAATTAATAATATTTATTATTAAAATAATTAATATATTATAATTATTTTATAAATATAAAATATAAATATAAAATTTATTTATATATATTGAATGTATAAATTTAATAAAAATATATCAAAAAAATAATATATTAATTAATATATCTAAATAAAATCATTTATAAATAAATATCCAAAAAATTTATTATTTATTAAATTATTAAAAATCTATATAAAAATATTTTTTTAAAAAATTAACATTAAATTTATTGATAGGAAAATATGGAAGATATTAGCTATAACCCAAAAAAAATAGAATCTACAGTTCAAAACCATTGGGCAAAAAACAAAACATTTTCTGTAACTGAAGATAAAACAAAAAAAAAATTTTATTGTTTACCTATGATTCCATATCCTTCTGGTAAACTACATATGGGACACGTTCGCAATTATACTATCAGTGATGTAATTTCACGTTATCAAAGAATGTTAGGGAAAAATGTATTACAACCAATTGGTTGGGACGCTTTTGGTTTACCAGCCGAAGAAACTGCAATAAAAAAAGGTATTTCACCAAAAAAATGGACGTTAAAAAATATATCCATTATGAAACAACAATTACAATCACTTGGATTTAGTTATGATTGGAATAGAGAAATTACTACATGTCAACCAGAATATTATCGTTGGGAACAATCATTTTTTATAAAATTATTTAAAAAGAATCTTGTTTATAAAAAAAAAACTATAGTGAATTGGTGTAGTATTGATAATACTGTTCTTGCTAATGAACAAGCTCAAAATGGTAAATGCTGGAGATGCGGATCTAAAATTACATTTAAAAAAATATCACAATGGTTTATTAGAATTACTGCATATGCTGAAGAATTACTAAAAGACTTAAAATTATTAGATAAATGGCCTAAAGAAGTAATTAGTATGCAAAAAAACTGGATAGGAGAATCAGAGGGTATTCAAATAAAATGTAAAATACAGAACAAAGATTATTTTTTAAAAATATATACAACAAAACCTGAAACTATAATGGGTATAACATTTTTTGCTATATCTATACATCACCCATTAATTTCTACTATTTTAAAAAATAATATTCAAATTAATCAATTTTTTAAAAAAAATATAGATATTCTAAGTACTGATTTTAAAAATAATAATAATTTACTTGGAATTAATACAAATTTATTTATTTTACATCCTATTACTCAAAAAAAAATACCATTATGGATAACAAATTATGTACGACACGATTATGCTACTGGTGCTATTATGGCTGTACCAGGAAATAATCACGTAGATTACTCTTTTGCAAAATTATACAATATTCCAATTAAATTAATATTTTCTGAAGTTTACAATAAAAATACAGAAAAAAAAATAATTTTAATAAATTCTTCTAAATTTAATAATTTATCTATAAAGCAAGCACGTCAAAAAATTGTTAAAATACTTATTGAAAATAAAATAGCTAAATTACATAAATATTATAAAATAAAAGATTGGTGTATTTCTAGACAAAGATATTGGGGAACCCCTATTCCTATGGTTAAAGATAGTAAAAAAAACATACTACCAATCCCAGAAAAAGAATTACCGGTTAAATTACCTAAATATATACATAAAGATGAACATACACAATCATTAAAATCGTACAATGAATGGATAAAAACTAAATTAAATGGAGAACAAGTAATTAGAGAAAGTGATACATTTGATACTTTTATGGAGTCTTCTTGGTACTATGCACGATACACTAATACTACTTTTAATACAGATATTCTAGATCCCACCTCTACTAAATATTGGTTACCAGTAGATCAATATATTGGAGGAATTGAACATGCAGTAATGCATTTAATTTATTTTAGATTTTATCATAAATTATTACGTGATTTTGGATATGTTGACTCTTCAGAACCAGTTAAAAAACTAACTTGTCAAGGTATGGTAGTAATAGATTCATTTTATATATATAATAATGACGGAAGCAAGAAATGGTTATCACCATATAAGTTAAATATTGAGCGAAATAAAAATGGTAAAATTATAAAAATATCAAAAAAAAATTGCTTACACAAAATTATGTATGCCGGTAAAATAAAAATGTCAAAATCAAAAAATAACGGCATTAACCCTCATTCAATTATTAACCAATATGGTGCCGATACATTACGATTATTTTTAATGTTTGCTGCGCCAATACACAAATCATTAGAATGGAATTCTAATAGTATAATAGGAATGCATAGATTTTTAAAAAAAATATGGAATTTTATATATACCGATAAAATAAAAAATATTAGATATTCATCTAATAAAATTGATTATGATCAAAATATCATACAATATAAATTAAATAATACTATTATTAATGTTACTAGAAATATTGAAAAAAATAATTCATTTAATACAGCTATTGCACATATAATGAAGTTTTTTAACTATATAGAAAATATATATAATGATAAAAAAATAAAATATAAAAAATTAAAAAAATCTTTAGAAAGTATTATAAAAATGATGTATCCATTTACACCACATATCTGTTTCATATTATGGAAAAAAATAAATGGAAAAAAAAAATGCATTGATAATGAAAAATGGCCATCCATTGATAAAAATTTTACAGTACAAAACAATTCAATAATTGTTGTTCAAATTAATGGAAAAAAAAGAAATATAATTAATATCACAAATCATTTATCAAAAAAAGAAATTATTAATTTAATAATGAATAAAACAGAAATAAAAAAATATTTTTACAAAAAAATTATTAAAAAAATAATATATATACCTAATAAAGTTATTAACTTTGTGTTAAAGAAATGATAAAAAATAATACTATGATTATAGATACTATGAATTTAAAAAAATATATATATAAAAATAAAATATTAACATATATAATATTAAAATCTGAATATATTTTTATAAAAGAAAACAAAAGAATAATTTTTAATTATTTTAAAAAAAAAAAAGAACCAATTAAACAAATAAATATAACTATACATCACAATAATGACTGGAAAAATATTTTTCATCAATTAAAACAACAAAATTTATTTTCTACAATACAGTTATTAAATATAACTATATATGATTCTATATTATCACAATATTTACAAAATTATTTAAATAAATTAAAATATTATTCTAACGAAAAAAATATAAAAATTTTTTATTTTCCTAATCTTAACTGCATTAATCAATGTAGTTATTTTTTTTATTGTTATATAAAAAATATTGGAGTAATAATCAATAACTCATTATCATATACAAAAAATATACATTATTGGATTCAAAATACACTTAAAAAAAATAATATAAATATCAGTTCATCTGCAAAAAAATTTTTATTAACTAATAGCCCTATAAATATAGATTTATTTGCAAATTTAATAGAAAATATAGTTTTTTTATATCCAAATACTTTAATTACATTAAATATTTTATATAAATATTTTAAAACAATTAAAGTATTTAGCTATTACGACTGGATTCAATCAATTGTGCTTGCTGAAAAAAATAAAACTATTAATATTTTATTAAAATTAAAAATACAAAAATATGATTTCAATATTTTAATAAATTCTTATAAAACATTAATATACATAATTTTATTTTATAAAAAAAGAATAATAATACCAAACAACTATATAAATAGTATTAAATATAAAAAAAAAATCATGCAGTTATCATTATTTTCTTTAATAAGAAAAAATAACATAAAAATAATTATTTTAGCATTAAAGTTATTAAAAAAAATTGAATTATGCATACAAAATAATAAAATAGAAATTATTTGGATGCATTTAAAAACACTATCAATTATTTTAGATTAATATATATTTAGTTAAATATAAATCATTATAAATATTTTATTTTAAATAAAAACTATATATAAAGGTATATATTGTGAAAAATACATTAAATTTGTTAGGATTACGATGTCCAGAAGTAATTATGATATTACGAAAAACTGCAAGATCATTAAAAAAAGGACAAAAAATTTTTTTATTAACAGATGATAAATTTAGTAATAAAGATATTATTTTATTTTGTAGATTTATGAAGCATAAACTATTATATACTTCTCTCGATAAAATTCCATATACATATATAATTGAAATTAAAACCAAATAAAATAAAAATATTTATAATAAAATTTATTTATTTACTAATATATTCAAAATACGACGTAACGGTTCTGCAGCTCCCCATAACAATTGATCTCCAACAGAAAAAGCAGACAAATAATTTTTTCCAATATTTAATTTTTTAATACGACCAATAGGAATATTTAATGTACCAGTTACTTTCAATGGATTTAACTCACCCATTGTAGAGTCAAAATTATTATCTATAACTTTTACCCAAGAATTATGAGATGATATTAAGGACTTAATTTCTTGAATAGAAATATCATTACGTAATTTTATTGTAAATGACTGACTATGGCATCGCAAAGAAGGGACTCTAACACAGACTCCGTCAATAGGAATATACTTTTTAGAATTTAATATTTTATTAGTTTCTACAGCACCTTTCCATTCTTCCTTAGTTTGACCGTTATTCATAGATTTATCAATCCATGGAAATAAATTTCCTAATAATGGTCCTTTTAGTTTTGTACTTGAATAATCAATTTTATTTAATGATGCATTAAACATTTTTTCTATTTCTAAAATAGATTTTTGTGATGATAAATACATCGAAATATTTTTATATACATAACCAATTTGTTGTAATAACTCTAACATACTCTGAGAACCACTACCTGAAACAGATTGATAAGTGGATACAGAAATCCAATCAATAAGATTATGAGAAAATAAACCTCCTAAAGCCATTAACATCAAACTAACTGTACAATTTCCACCAACAAATGTTTTAATACCTGCTTCTATACCTAATTTAATATCATTAAAATTAATTGGATCTAATACAATAATTGATTTTTTATCCATTCTTAAACACGAAGAAGCATCAATCCAATAACCTTTCCATCCAATATTTTTTAATTTTGTATAAATATCTGTAGTATATTTTTCTCCTTGACATGAAATAATAATATCTAATGTAATTAAGTATTCGACATTATATGCATCCTCTAATCGTGAAGAAACTCTATTTAATACATATGGCGGTTTACCATAAATCTGCGATGTAGTAAAAAATACTGAATTAAAGTTTAAAAAATCATTATTTTCTTTTAAACGATCTAATAAAACTGATCCTACCATTCCTCTCCAACCAATAAAACCTACCAATTTTTTCATAATTATAATTCTCTATACTAGAGTAGATTTAATAAATATTGAAAGATTTATTTATATTAAAATACAAAATATATTTATATATTAAAATAATATAAATAAAAAATTTATATTAAATATATTATGAATACATCATATTATATAATTTTTATATTTATAAAATATAGGAATAATAATATCATTATATAAATTTTTACTTATATCATTAATTCTATTATATGTTTTAATATAATTAAAGTAAATAAATTAAAATTTTTATGATAAAAAATAAATAATTTATTTTATATAAGAATATAATAAAAAATTTTAAAAACAATTTATCAAAAAAATATAATTATATATATAATTATATTGAACAATATCTTATTATATATAAGATATTATATATATACATAATATATAGCACATACATCATATTATTTAATATAATAATCAATTAAAATATAAGGATACTATGTATAAATTAAAAATTATCTATTTATTATATAAGTTTATAATTAAAAATATTTTACATTCACTAATATAAGGATCAATAAAATGTTACATATGAAAGATCTCAATTTAGAAAATAAACGAGTATTTATTAGATTAGATTTAAATGTTCCTTTAAAAAATAATAAAATCATTTCTAGTGAAAGAATTGATCGCTCCCTTCCAACAATAAAATTAGCATTAAAAAAAAATGCTAAAATAATATTAGCCTCTCATTTAGGTAGACCAAAAGAAGGACAATACGATAAAAAATTTTCTTTATTTCCTGTTTTTAAATATTTAAAAAAAAAATTACCTGAAGTAAATATAACATTTTCTAAAAAATATTTAGAAGGAATTAATGTAAATACCCATCAAATAGTAGTACTAGAAAATGTTAGATTTAACTGTGGAGAAACTGATAATAATATAGATCTCTCCAAACAATATGCCAATTTATGTGATATTTTTGTAATGGATGCTTTTGCTACAGCTCATCGAATAGAATCATCAACATACGGTATTTGTAATTTTGTACAAAAATCATGTATAGGTCCATTATTATATTCAGAAGTAAAAACATTAAAAAACATATTAAATAAATCAAAACATCCTATAGTTACAATTATAGGTGGAGCTAAAGTATCAACAAAATTTAATTTATTAAGTTCATTGTTGAAAATTACAGATACAATGTTATTAGGCGGAGGCATTGCTAATACATTTATTTCTTTATTTTATCCTATTGGAAAATCCTTATACGAAAAAAACTTTCAAAATAAAGCAAAAACTCTATATAAAACAAAAAAAATACTTCTTCCAATAGACTCTCGTGTTAGTACATCGTACTCTATAGATTCTATCGCAACAATAAAATCAGTTTCAAATATACTACCACATGAAGAAATATTAGATATAGGTAATAAAACCGTTCAAAAATATAAAAAAATCATTCAACAAGCTAAAACAATATTATGGAATGGACCAATGGGTGTATTTGAGTTTCCGAATTTTAGTAAAGGAACAGAAGAAATAGCAAAATCAATCGCAAATAGTACTGCTTTTTCTGTTGCTGGAGGAGGCGATACAATTGCTGTAATTGATTTATTTAATATATATAAAAAAATTTCTTATATCTCTACTGGTGGAGGTGCATTTTTAGAGTTTATAGAAAATAAAACGTTACCCATCCTTGAAAAATTAAAAAAATAAAAAATTATGTAATTCGCTTGTATTTAATTAAAAGATTAAAAACAATAACATAAAAAGGAATAAAATAATGATATGTAAAATTTTTGATTCTATTAAACCCGGAGTATTAAATTCTAATGAAATAAAAATCATATTTTCATTAGCTAAAAAACATAAATTTGCTATACCTGCAATAAACTGTATTAGTACAGATTCTATAAATAGTGTTTTAGAATCAGCTTCACAAATACAATCTCCTATTATTATTCAATTTTCATATGGTGGAGCATTATTTATGAGTGGATTAGGATTACCAAAAAATCATACTAATGCAGTAATAGGAGCTATATCCGGAGCACAACATGTTCATTTAATGTCTAAATATTATAATGTACCGGTAATATTACATACAGATCACTGCGAAATTGATCATCTTAAATGGATTGATGGACTGATCATTGAAGGTAAAAAATTTTTTAAAAAAAATAAACGTCCTTTATTTTCTTCTCATATGCTAGATTTATCTAAAGAAGAAATTAAAAAAAATATTAATATTTCCTCACAATATTTACAAAAAATAACAAAACTCAACATGATGTTAGAAATAGAATTAGGTTGTACTGGAGGAGAAGAAGATGGCGTTAATAATATTAACATAAACAAAAAATTACTATACACTGATACAAAAGATATTTTTTATGCGTTTAAAGAACTTAACAAGATTAGTAATAATTTTTTTATTGCAGCAGCATTCGGTAATGTACATGGAGTATATCAATCTGGTCAAGTATTACTAAAACCTTCTATTTTAAAAAAAGCTCAAAAATACATTAGTGCTAAAAAAAAATTACCAAAAAATCCATTAAATTTTGTTTTTCATGGAGGATCTGGTACTAATATCGATGATATTAAAAAATCTATTAATTATGGAGTAGTTAAATTCAATATCGATACTGATATGCAATGGCACTATTGGAAAGGAGTATTAGATTTTTATTTAAAAAATACACAATATTTACACAGCCAGATAGGAAATAATCAAGGAGAAAATAAACCTAATAAAAAATATTATGATCCTCGAATATGGTTAAGACAAGCACAAAAAAATTCAATACAATATTTAAAAAAAATGTTTGTAATATTAAATTCTTGTAATACATTATAAAATTTAATAAACATATATTATGATTGTTAAAAAATAAAATCATGATATTATTGTATATCATTTTTATCATTTAAAATAAATATAAAATATTGTTAATGATTGTCAAAAAATTTATTAATAAATCATACTATTAAATGTGAAAAAATTAATTAAATTTATAAATTAATTTTTATTATTAATAAAAATAAAAATATTTATTTTCAAAAATCTATAAAAAATAGAACATGCGCAAAAAAATTTTTGCTATAAAAAAAATAATAAAAGCATTACATATAATAGATTGTATAAATAATGTTGGTTTTTGTTTTTTTTCAAATAAACAAACATTCTTATCTTACCTAATAAATTTATCTTTTGCAATTGTAGTAATCACTATAGGTTTTTTTATTAGTCAATTTTTTGCAAATGGAACTCAAAAATTATTTTCTGTACATAAGGTAGACAACACTATTTCTGGATTTTTATCTACTTTAGCTCGTTATATAGTTATTATTTTTACTGGTATAATAGCATTAGGACAAGTTGGAGTACAAACAAACTCGATTATTGCTATTATAGGGGCTGCAGGGATGGCAATTGGATTAGCATTACAAGGATCTCTATCAAATTTTGCAGCAGGCGTATTATTAGTATTATTAAGACCACTCCGAACAAGTGAATATGTTAATTTAGGCAATGCTGCTGGAACCGTACTAAATGTACACATATTCTATACAACATTAAAAACACTTGATGGAAAAATAATAATAATACCAAATGGAAAAATTGTAGCTGGCAACATTATTAATTATTCCCGTGAACCAATTCGAAGAAATCAATTTGTTATTAATGTTGCATACGATTCAGATGTAGATTTAGTAATTTCAGTATTAAAAACAGTTCTTGACGAAGAAGAACGTGTATTAAAACATCCAGGTAATTTCGTTGGATTAAATGAATTCTCCCCGTCTTCATTAAAATTTGTTGTCAAATGTTGGTGCAATACAAAAGAATTAAATACAGTATACTCAGATTTAATGTTAAAGTTTAAAAAAGCATTAGATCAACATAATATTACTATACCATACCCTAAAATGGACATTTATCTATATAAAAAAATAAATAAAATATTAGAAATAAATAAAAAAACTAAAAAAAAGAAAGAAAAAATAATATATAATAAAAATCATGGCACAGAATAATATATTCTGTGCCTTAAACACAATATTTAATTATTTATTGGAATAAAATGCTAAAAATATATAAATCAAATCAAATAAATTTTCTTCTTAATAAAATATGTAAAAAAATAATATCTAATAAAAATATTTTAACAAATGAGATTATTTTAATTAATGATAATTATATAAAACAATGGTTAGAAATTAATATATCTCATAAAATAGATATTTGTATGAATATACAATATTTTTTAATCTCAAAATTTTTTATTAATTTAATAGAAAAAATAAACTATACACAAAAAAACATATCGTTAAGTATATTTAAAAAAGAACATTTAAAATGGATTTTAATGTCAATTATTCATAATAATCACGATTCTTTATTCTTAAAAGAATCTAAAATTCTTTATAAAAATGAAGAATTTTGTTCCCATATGGCAAATATTTTTACTAAATATATTTTTTTTCAACCAAATTTAATATATCAATGGGAAAAAAAAGAAAAAAATAATTTTTTACTATCATCACATACATGGCAAAAACAATTATGGAATTTAATAATAGAAAAAATAAAAATTTTTAAACAAAAAAATTTAACTGAAATAATCAATAATATCTATGAAAAAAAAAAAAAAAACTATTTTTCAAAATTTATTCCTAATAGAATACTTATATTTTCTCAAAATCCTATAAATCCATTTATTAAAATTATTTTACATGCAATTAAAAATTTTACTTCAATATATTTGTTTCAATATCAATTTGAAAAAAAGAAAATAAAATATATAAATCCTATATTTTCGTTATTTAAAAAAAAAATTTTTTTATAAAAAAATTAAAAGATAAAAAAAAATCATATTATAAAAAAAAATTTTTTTATACAAAAACACATAAAAAAAAAATTTTATATATTTTACAAAAAGATTTATTTAAACAATCATTAGAATCTAACAATCCAAGATTTATTTCATGTACAAAAGATTATTCCTTTTCTATTCATAGATGCTGTTCATATTTACAAGAAATCCGAGTATTATATGAATATATAATCAATATATTAAATATTAACCAAAAATTAAAATTAAACGATATATTAATTACAGCAACCAATATAAAACCATATATTTTATATATTAACAGAATATTTGAACCCTTACTTAAAAATAATCGTATTATTTATAATTCTAATAAAAAAAATACAATTAAAAAAAATATTATTTTAACTATCAAGAATTTATTTAAAATTAAAAATAATCGTTTTCAATGTTCATGGATTTTATCTCTTTTAAACTCAAAATTTTTAAGAAAAAAATTTTTTATTAAATCTAGTGATATTAAAATTATTTATACATTTATATCTGATTTAAAAATTCAATTTGAATTTGATAAACATCAATTTAAAAAAATGTCTATACCTAATATTCATACATATTCATGGAATTATGCAATTGATCGAATTACTTCTGGATATTGGTTAAATAAAACATATTCAATATGGAATAATATTTCTGTATATAGTGTATCATATAAAAAGGGTAATTTACTATTAGGTAATTTTATTAATTTAATAGTAACTTTAAATAAATTTAGAAAAAAAATATTAAATAAAAAATTATTAAAAAATTGGTTAAATATTATTCCACAAATATTTAATGATTTCTTTGATATACCATTGAAGTATAAAAAAATTTTTTTTATGTTAGAAAAAATATGGAAAAAAATTGTATCTGATGGAATAATTATGCAATTTTCAAAAAAAATATCTATTTCTATTTTAATTAAAAAATTTTTTAAAAATAATTTTTCTTTATTTGATGATGAAACTTTTATGTCAGGTAGCATAAATATTGCAAAATTAAAAAATATTAGAATAATTCCTTTTAAAATGATTTGTGTACTAGGATGTGTGCAAGGAAAAATACCAAAAATAGAAAAAACAGATATTTTAAATATTATATATCCAAATATTTACCAAAAAAATAAAAATATTTTCTTTGAAACAATTATGTCATCTCAAAAATATTTTTTTTGTAGTTATACACAAAATAAAACGGAAAAGAAAAATAATTATGCGTCACAATATATTATAGATATAATTTCTTATATAAAAAAAAATTTTTATATTAAATATAAACAAATATTTAAAAAAAATGTTAATATTATAAATAATATTCATTTTAAATATAATGATCAATTATATAATTCATATTTTATATATAAAAATATAGAAAAATTTTCAAATAATAAAAAAAATATAAAAAAAAAAAACCATATAATTATTAAAAAAAATATTTTAATAAAAAAATTAATAAAATTTTGGCAAAATCCTATTCATTATTTTTTTAAAAAAAAATTACGTATACATTATATTCGTGATAATATAGAATCAATCCACGAACACGAACTATTCTCTATACACCCTATATATAAATACCATTTTAACAAAAAAATATTAAAATATAGAATTTTAAAAAAAAAAACTAACTTATTATTTAAAAAATTTCAATTACAAAATAAAATACCTTACGGACATTTAGGAACAATTTTATGGAAAATAGAAGAAAAAAAAATACAAAAACTAGTAAATAAAATTAATATAATAAAAAATTATTCTAAAAAAATAGATGTAAATTTAAAAATAAAAAAATATTTTTTATCAGGAAAAATTAAAGAAATTAATAAATCCGGTTTAATTCGATGGTCTGCTAATAAAATTGGTTATAAAAATATAATATCAACATGGATAGAACATATAATTTACTGTACATTAGAACCATATAAAAAAAGTACATTATTAGGAACAAATAAATCTATTATAGAATTTTATCCTATTAAAAAAAAACAAGCGAAAAAATATTTAAAACAATATATTCAAGGATACTTAGACGGAACCAAAAAACCTATTTTAATATTAAAATCTGGAATGATTTGGTTACAATCAATATATTTAAAAAAACTAAATATATTAAAAAAAGATAATAAAAGTCATTATATTGCTAAAAAAAATTTTTTAAAAACATGGAACGGTAATTCATTTTATAATGGAGAAAAAAATAATATTTATATAAAAAAAATAATTCCATATATGGATATTATAAAAATGAATAAAATATGTAATACTTGTACTTATTGGTTATTACCAATTTTAAAAAACTCTAATATTAAAAAATATCATTTTAAATAATTTATTGTATATTCATATAAATAAACCTATTAATAAAACAAAAAAATGAAAAATATAAATTTAGATATAAAAAAAATACCAGATTATGGTATTACTTTAATAGAAGCATCTGCAGGAACAGGAAAAACATTTACTATTATTATTTTATATTTACGATTAATATTAAATATTGGTATAAAAAAAACATATTCTCGACCATTATCAATTTCTGAAATATTAATTGTTACATTTACTGAAGCATCAAAAAATGAATTAAAAAATAGATTATATAAAAAAATCTGTCAACTATACGATATGTGTATAAATAACGATAATAAAATCAGTGAATTACAAGAAATCATTAATGATATAAAAAACATTAAAAAAACTACTCAATTATTAAAGATAGCAAAAAAAAATATTAATTCTATCATGATATATACACTACATGGTTTTTTTTTTAATATTTTAAACGAACAAAAATTTTTATGCAAAAAAATGCTACCTAAAAAAATATTATTAAATATGCAGAAAATACAACTAGAATCCACAAAAGAATTTTGGAAAAAATATGTATGTAATGCAGATAAAAACGTAATAAGATTTATTTTAAAAAAATGGCCAGATCCAAATAAATTATTTAATTATATAAATGTATGGATTAACCAATCAAATATAAATTTTAAAAATAATTTTACAAAACAGACCAGTTTATATGATAAATATCATGATATAATCGCGATAATTAATATAACAAAAAAAATATGGAATAAAGAAAAAAATAAAATAAAAAATTTAATCTATAAGATAAATTTAAATCATAAAATATATAATAAAAAGAATATAAAAAAATGGTTTGATCAAATAAACCAATGGTCTCAAACTATTAAAAATAATTATTCCATTCCAAAAACATTAAAATATTTTAAATTCAGTAAAATACAAAATAATAAATCACTAAAAAATGACAATAAATATATTTTTTTTAAAAATATTGAAAAAATTTTCATAAACTATAATGTATTTTTTGAATATTTTATATATATATCTGTCAAAAAAATCACACAAATAGTTAAAAAAAAAAAAAAAGAAAAAAATGGATTAGAATTTAATGATTTAAATAAAATTTTGTGGGAAGAAATCAAATCAAAAAACTCAACAATAAAAAAAAATATTATTAATAAATATACTATTTCAATAATTGATGAATGTCAAGATATCGATGATATTCAATTTAACATATTTTATAAATTATATAATAATATGTCTAATAAATCATTAATTTTATTTGGAGATCCAAAACAATCAATATATAGTTTTCGAGGATCAAATATATTTTCATATTTAAAATTCAAAAAAAAGATAAAAAACATTTTTATTTTAAATAAAAATTTTCGTTCTTCAAAATATATTGTAAATGGAATTAATTTATTATTTTCTCGTATAAAAAATCCATTTATTTTTAAAAAAATTAATTTTCAACCATCAATAACATATCAAAAAAATAAAAAAACATATTTTAGTATCAATAATGTTAAACAACCAGCATTTAATTTTGTTTTTCAACATAAAAAAATAATGACTACTGATGAATATTATTACTGGATTGCAAAAGAATGTGCTTATTCAATATATACTTGGTTATCAAAAAAATATACTAAATCATCTTTTATTAAACTCAATAATAACAAAATACGTCGTATAAAATATGAAGATATAGCTATATTAGTAAAAAATAAATATGAAGCTCAAATTATTAAAAAAGCACTCAATAAAAATGGACTTCAATCTACTTATACATCCCATAAAGACAATATTTTTCATACTGTAGAAGCAAAAGAAATTATGTGGATTCTTGATTCAATAATTGACTTATCTAACAAATTAAAATTTCAAAAATTATTATTCACGAGAATATTTAAAAAAAATATATATGATATTCAATTAATTAATAATCAAGAAAAAGCATATACATCTTTATTTTTAAAATTAAAAAAATATTATTTTATATGGAATAACACTAATATCACCAACATGATTTATAAAATAATAGTTGATTTTAATATTCCCATACATAAAACATATTCTCAAAATAATAATATTGACATAAAAAAAATTTCTCAAATATGCGAAATATTAGAAAAAAAAAATGAAACTATAACAAATAAATTTTTATTAATTGTATGGTTTAAAAAAAAAATATTACAAGATGATATCGAAAACAATAAAATTAACGATATATACGAAAAAGAAGAAAAAACTATAAAAATAGTTACCGTATATAAAGCAAAAGGATTAGAATATCCAATAACATGGATTCCTTTTTTTAGTAATTTTAAAAAACCAAAAAATAATATATTTTTTTGTAAAAAAAAATTAAAAAAAATAATTGACTTAAAAAATAATAAAAAAAACTCGTTTATAAATCAAAAAGAACTATTATCAGAAGACCTACGATTATTATATGTAGCTTTAACAAGAAGCATGGTTCACTGTAACATTGGTCTTGCTGCAATTAAAAAAAATAATAACATTAAAATTAATAATGAAATTTATACAGACTGTCATAAAAGTAGTCTAGGTTTTTTAATACAAAAAGGAAAAAAAAATAATTTAAACGGTTTAAAAAAAGAATTATCTTTTCTGAATAAAAAAAAAATTTTTAAAATAAAAAACGAGATAAAAAATAAGAAAAAAAATTATAAAATAAAAAATATACCAATAAATCAAATTTTAATACCAAAACTATTAAAAAAAATCATAAATCCCTGGACTAAAATTAACTTTTCTAAAATTATATCATATAATATTTTTCATAATAAAAATCATGTTCTAAATAAAATAAAAGAAAATAAAAAAAACAAATCAACTAAAACTAATATTCATAATTTTCCTATCGGAAAAGAATATGGAATATATTTACATGACATTTTAAAAAAAATAAAATTTAATAAAAATAATAATATAAAAAAAATAATTAATGAATTGAACTTCTTATCATTATCTCAAAAATGGATCAATAAATTATTTATATGGATCTGTAACATCATATCTAAACCAATAGATAATAAAAATTTATCTTTAGATCAAATAAAACAAAATGAATATCTAAAAGAAGTAAAATTTACTATTTCAATAAAAAAATACATTAATATAAATCAATTAAATATAATTATAAAAAATGATGATCCGTTATCAAAAAAATGTAAAAATATTAATTTTGAAAATATCTCAGGTGTATTAACTGGAACTATTGACTTAATTTTTATATGGAAAGACAAATATTATATAATCGATTATAAATCTAATTGGTTAGGACCAAATTATGATTCTTATAATACTAATAATATTCAAAAAGAAATAATAAAATATCGATATGATATACAATATCAAATATATAGTTTAGCTGTACATCGTTATCTTAAAAAAAAAATAAAAAATTATGATTATAATTTACATTTTGGAGGAGTATTTTATTTGTTTATAAGAGCACTGAATAAAAAAAATAATTCGGGTATTTTTTTTATAAAACCATCTTACTTTTTAATATATAATTTAGATAATTTATTAAATGGAAAATTTTATGACACCAAAAAATAAAAAAAAATTCTTTAAGACCATAAATAATGCAAAATTAAAAAATATAATTTCATGTATGGATTTTTATTTTTGTTTTAATAAAAATTTTTTAAATACTTCACCAGAAATATTATTTGTATTATTATTTCTTAGTTATTTAGTGAACTATGGACATAGTTGTTTTCCTATCAAAGAATTTAAAAATAAAAATTGTTTAATAAAAAAAAACAAGATTTTTTATAAACTATTTCAATTAATCTCTAAAAATAATAAAAAAAAATGGTTTGATACTGTAATTAACGATATTTTATGCAGTAACGGAACACAAAAAACTCCTTTAGTTTTAGAAAAAAAAATTATATATATATACAAATATTGGTATATTGAAAATAAAATAATTGAATTTATTTATCATCAAAGCTTAAAAAATAATTCTGATGATTTAATAAAATATAAAAAATTGATCAAAAAATACTGTTATAAAAAAATTGATAACAATCAAAAAACAACTATACAAAACGCTTTATTAAATCATATATTCTTTATAATTGGAGGACCCGGGACGGGAAAAACTAGTATATTAGCATATTTAATATTGATTTTAATAAAAAGTAGTACAAAAAAAATAAAAATTCAATTATCTGCTCCTACAGGTAAAGCAGCAGCAAAATTAACTCAATCAATATACTATATTTTATATAATAAAAATATAAATAAATATAATACTTTATCATTTCCTAAAAAAGGAATAACACTACATAATCTATTTAACATAAAGAAAGAAACAAATCAATGTCATTTAAAAAATAAAAAAAAATATAAAAATTTAGATGTTTTAATTATAGATGAATGTTCTATGTTAGACTTAAATCTTATGAACATTATTATAGATAATATAAACAAAAAAACAAAAATTATTTTTGTAGGTGATATTAATCAATTACCATCAATAGAAATAGGATCTATATTAAAAAATATATGCTATGATATATATAAAAAACCAAACAAAATAATAATAAAAAATAAATATATGAAAAAACAGGTTAAAATAATTAGTAATCATGTTTCTGTTTTAAGAAAAAAATATAGATTTAATGAAAATTCAGGAATAAATTATCTAATAAATAATCTGGAAAACTATTCTTATACCAATATATCTAAATTTTATAATAAAAAATATATAGATATAATATGGAAACCTTTAAAAACACAAGAAAATTATCTATATTTATTAAAAAAAATAAAAAAAACCTGTTATAAATATAAAAAATTTATTAAAAATACTTATGATCCTAAAAAAATAATTAAAAAGTTTAATAAATATCAAATTCTATGTGCATTAAATAAAGGAATTTTCGGAACTAAAGAAATAAATAATTTTATAGATCAATGGTTTATTAAAAAACAAACAATAGAAATTAAAAAAAATATTAAAAAAAAAGAAAAAGAATTATTTTATCACGGTAAACCAATTTTAATTAAGAAAAATAATATTTCATTACAACTAATGAATGGAGATATTGGGATTTGTTTATTTATTAAAAATAAATTTAAAGTATTTTTTATACTACCAGATCAAAAAATTAAGATAATTAATCCAAAAATACTATTAAACTATGAATCTGCTTGGGCTATTACTATACATAAATCACAAGGATCAGAATATTGTTCTGTGCAAATAATTATTCCTAATTATTTTTCTAGAATATTATCTAGAGAATTATTATATACTGCTGTTACCAGAGCAAAACAAAAAATTACTATATATTCAAATATTAAAATTATAAACTATATGTTAAATAATAAAAATAATACATATTCTAGTTTAAATAAAAATATAAAATTAATATAAAAATATTTTTAATATTATGGTTGCGGGAATTGGATTTGAACCAACGACCTTCGGGTTATGAGCCCGACGAGCTACCTGACTGCTCCACCCCGCTATCTATTTTAAATATTATAACATAATAATAATTATTAACAACTATTTTATAGTAAAAATAATTCATTTATATATTAAATGGTAATTTATATAATAAATATTTAAAAATAAAATATCGATATAAAATTAATTCACTCTACTATAAAATAGTAATATTCTATTAATTATTACTACTAACATCAAAAAATAATATTTAAAATATTTATCAAAATATTAATTATATAAAAAAAATAATAGGCATAACACTATGATTCCAATAAAAAGAAGAAAAGCACGAGAATTAGCAGTACAAGCAATATATGCTTGGCAAATATCAAAAACTATTATTATATCGGAAATTGAAAACTATGTAATTCAACAAAATAAAAAAAATTTATTAGATAAAATCTATTTTCATGAAATTTTTACCGGAGTAATTAAAAATGTTTGCTATTTAGATACTATTATCTATCCACATATATCTAACAAAAATAAAAGAATAGATCCTATTGAACAAGCTATATTAAGATTATCTTCTCATGAAATTACACAGCGTTTAGATATTCCATATAAAGTAATTATCAATGAAGGTATAGAGTTAGCAAAAATATTTGGATCACAAAAAAGTCATAAATTTATAAACGGTGTATTAGATAAAATTATCTATAAAAAAAATATTAAATGAATATAAATTATCAAATAAAACATTATAAATATTAAAAATAAATAATAAATTATATATAATTTAATTAAATCAAAAAAATGATTAACTAAAATTAACACACGATATATATTATATATAATAATTATTATAAAAATACTAAATATAATATAGTATTAAAATATCAATTATAAATATATCTATATATATCAAAATAAAAAATTAATAAATATTATTATCAATAAAATACAATATTTTATAAAAAATAAAATGAATAATTGGAATATACAATTTGCAAAAAATACTGCAAAAAAACTTAATATTACATTAAATAAAATGCACTGGAAAATTATTTTTTGTATGAGAAATTTTTATAAAAAATATAATATTACACCATCAACTAGAATATTATTACAATATATGAAAAAAAAAAATATATTCTTAACAAGCCAAGATCTATTTATCCTTTTTCCAAATGGATTCATGAAAAACGCTAGTAAAATATCTGGAATACCGGTTAATAATAATTGTTTTTAAAAATCGTATTTATTGAAAAATTTAGTGATAAAATTAAACTAATTGTAAATATAATAAAAATAGACATAAAAAACATAATTCGAGACCATTTTTGATAAGAATAAAAAAAAATATTTCCTATCATAGAAAATAAAAACCAAAAAAAGATAAAAAAACTTGTACAATAAACATAAAAAAAATTTACATAATGAAAATAATATAATAATAAATTAAAAATAAACATATTTATAATACAGATAGATATACAAATATTCGTATATTTAATATTATATGCCGTAACAATAGTTGGTATATTTGCTTTTTTATAATCTTTATATCGATAAATAATTATTGAATAAGCGTGTGCTAATTGCCAAAATATAAAAATAAAAAATAAAATTAAACAACATCCATTTAGTTTACTATTTACAGAAATATAACCAATAATAGGTGGTACAGAACCCGAAATACTACCTATTAATGTAGAATGAAATGATTTTTTTTTTAAAAAAATCGAATAAATAATTACATAAAAAAATACTCCTATTACAGAAATAATCATAGATATAAAATTTATATATCGATAAAAAATAAATAAACCTAATAAATTTAAAAAAAATGCTATTATAAGTAATGAACTAATTAATTTATTATTAATTTTAGTGCACAAAATTCTATTTTTAGTTCGATCCATTT
The DNA here is from genome assembly GCF_900698945.1 of Buchnera aphidicola (Cinara laricifoliae). NCBI lineage: Bacteria > Pseudomonadati > Pseudomonadota > Gammaproteobacteria > Enterobacterales > Erwiniaceae > Buchnera > Buchnera aphidicola. The sequence continues at coordinate 346,076 of NZ_LR217717.1, forward strand.
TTTTATCTAAATTTCTATCAATAATATTATTTAATATACAAGATGAAGAAATTACAAAAATAATACCTAATATAACCTTAATAAATAAAAATTTTAATAAATTTCCACGAGATGCTAAAAAAAATCCTCCCGATAAACTAATTAAATTTCCTAAAATAATTCCAGGCTTAATTAATTCTAATCTCTGCATTATATTATTTATTTTAAAAACAAAAAAAAATTTTAATATTAATGATTTAAATGATCGAAAACCCATAAAGATCCTATAGTAATAATACTAATAATGATACTAATAAATATTAGTGATGATATAATAAAAAAATTTTTTTTAGAAAAATAAATTTCTATAAAATATTTAAAATAAAAAAAAATTTGTATACTCAATAAAAACCAAAAGATCCATTTATAATTACTAAAAAAAACTAAATAATTTGTTATTGTAAAAAAATATAAAAGTATAAAAAAAATAGAAAAACAAAAACCAATAAAAAATTTTTTTCTAATAAATATAAGAATTGTATTAATAAAAATATTTTTTTTTATCATTAACATTATTAATACTCCATTAATATTAAAATAATTTAATTTATTATTTAAAATATACGCACATTATTAATATAATCCATATTATATCTATAAAATGCCAAAACAAACAAAAACAAATAACTGATATATTAACAAAACTATTTAAATTAAAAAATAAAATTTGAATCATTAAAATTAATATCCATAATAATCCAAAAATAATATGTAATCCATGTGTTCCTAATAAAACAAAAAAAGAAGAAAGATAACCATTAGAAACAGGATAAAATCCTTTATTCATTATTTGTAAAAATTCAAAAAATTCTAAATATAAAAAAATACTTCCTAGACACAATGTAATAAATAAAAAAAACAAAATACATTTTTTAGAATTTGAACGTAAAAAATATTTAGCTAAACTACAAGATAAAGCGCTAAATAATAACACTAATGTTTCTAAAAAAATAGTAAACCACGAGAATAAATGATTTTCTCTCAAAAAATTATTATATCCATGTCGTGACATAATAATATGTACAACAAATAATATCGAAAAAATAATACAATCACTCATTAAATAAACCCAAATACCAAAAATATTTTTATTTTCCAATGAAGAATATGAAATATATTTTTTTTTTTCGTTCATATCATATCCTTATATAACATTTATATTTATTTTTTATTATTTTTTTTATTTGTAAAATTACATTTTTTTTCTATTTGGTAAATCATTTTTTTTGAAATAATATATCCATTATCTTTTTTAAAAAATTTAAATAAAATAGCAAAAAAAATTCCAACTAACGATAAACCAACTAACCACCAAATATGCCATACCATTGAAAAACCAAATATTGTAGTCAACATACTAATAAATATTCCTATAGATGTATTACCAGGCATATGAATACACTCAAAAACATTTTTATTTATACTAATATTTTTTTTTGTTTTTTCATACCAAAAATTATCTATCTCTCTAATTAACGGTATAATAGCAAAATTATATATAGGTGGTGGAGATGAAATAGACCACTCTAATGTTCTTCCATTCCAAGGATCTCCATTACAATCGCGATACTCATCAGAATGTCGATTTTTAATAGATATAAATAATTGAATAACTTGAGATAAAACACCTAAAAAAATTATAAAAACACCTATAGTAGCTATAGTTAATAAGTTATGATATTCAAAATCAATATTTTGACTTAATCTACGAGTCATACCCATACATCCTAATATATATAAAGGAATAAAAGCTACTAAAAATCCAGTAATCCATAAAAAAAAAGCAACTTTACCCCAATATTCATTCAATTTAAAACCAAAAATTTTAGGAAACCAATAAGTTATACCAGCAAAACAACCAAAAACAACACCTCCTATAATTACATTATGAAAATGAGCAACTAAAAACAAACTATTATGAAAAACAAAATCTATTGAAGGTATAGATAACAATATACCAGCCATACCGCCCAGTGTAAAACTAACTAAAAAACCAATAGTCCATAACATCGATGAATGAAAAATAATACGACCGCGATACATGGTAAATAACCAATTAAATATTTTCACACCAGTAGGAACAGCAATTATCATTGTAGTTATACTAAAAAAAGAATTTACATCCGCTCCAGCGCCCATTGTAAAAAAATGATGTAACCAAACCATAAAAGATAGTATAGTAATAACAATAGTAGCCCATATCAAAGATATATATCCAAATAATGATTTTCTAGAAAATGTAGATACTATTTCTGAAAAGATACCAAATATTGGTAGTATTAAAATATAAACTTCAGGATGCCCCCATATCCAAATTAAATTAATATATAACATCATGTTTCCACCCAAATCATTAGTAAAAAAGTGAAAACCAGCATATCTATCTAAAGATAAAAATATTAAAGTAACAAATAAAACAGGAAAAGATATTAAAATAAGAATATTAGTACATAAAGCTGTCCAAGTAAAAACAGGCATCTTAAACATTGTCATACCTGGAGCACGGGAATTAATAATAGTTACTATAAAATTAATCGCGGTTAAAGTTGTACCTAGACCTGAAATTTGTAAAATCCAAATCCAGTAATCTACACCAACTCCCGGACTATATTCAATTCCTGATAACGGTGGATATCCTAACCAACCCGTTTTAGCGAATTCACCAATTCCTAAAGATAACATCATTAAAAACATTGCACTAGCTGTCAACCAAAAACTTAAATTATTTAAAAATGGAAATGCTAAATCTCTTGCTCCAATTTGTAAAGGAACAACAAAATTCATTAAACCAATTACTAAAGGCATAGCTACAAAAAAAATCATAATTACACCATGAGCAGTAAATACTTGATCATAATGATTAGCAGGTAAAATATTTACATGACTAGGTAAAGATGAAAAAAACTGCTGCAATCGCATTATTATTGCATCCGAAAAACCTCGCAAAAACATAATAAACGATAAAATAAAATACATAACAGCAATTTTCTTATGATCAACTGAAGTAAACCAATTATTCCACAAATAATTCCATTTCTTTAAATATGTAATATATAAACAAATTGTTAAAGAAAATAATATAATTACAATATATGTAATCATAATGATTGGTTCATGAAATGGTATTGCATTAAAAGTTAATTTTCCAAACATTTTTATTTGCCTTTAATAAATAAAATATACAGTAAAATAATTAATTTTTATTTATATAAATAAAATTATTATTTTTTACATGCATTATGAAATATACTTTTTATTTTATAAAATAATAGAGGATCAACATATGAAAAATATTGTATATTATATTGTATATTATTACGTGATAAACATAAAAATTGATTTTTAAATAACAAAAAATTATTTTTTGATTTTACATTTTTTATCCAATTATTAAAATCATGCATATTTTCGTGAACACAAACATTAAATTTCATATTAGAAAAGCCATAACCACTATAATTTGACGAAATACCTTTATAAATACCACTATGATTTGCAATTAAATTTAATTCTGTTTTCATTCCAGCCATAGTATAAATTTGACTACCTAAATTCGGTATAAAAAAAGAATTCATAATAGAATGTGATGTAATCTTAAAATATATTGGAGTATTTTTAGGAAAAGAAATCTCATTAATAGTCGCTATCTTATAATATGGATAAATAAACAACCATCTCCAATTTAAAGAAACCACTTCAATAATAATTGGCTTATTAATGTTTAATTTTAAAGACTTATTGGGATCTAATTTATGAGTCGTCATCCATGATAAATTTGCTAAAAAAAATATAATAATAATAGGAATTAACCAACATATTAATTCTAATGAATATGAATGATTCCAATCAGGCATATAATCCGATAAAATATTTGAATGACGATAATAATATACAATTAATATAGTTAAAAAAATTACAGGTAATACCACAAGTAACATAACTCGAAAAACTAATAATACTAATTGAAATTCAATTCCTGAAATATAACCAACAGAACGAACATGTATATTCTTACTAAAAAAGTAAATAAATAGTGATATAACAAAAACCAAAAAAATTGTTAAAAATTTAAATATATTATATTTATTAAATAATTTCATTATTTTAATACCCATATAACATTATAAATTGATTTTATTATAATTATTATCATAAAAAATATTACAAATATATTAAAAAATAAAATAATAACGTCTGTTATTTAATTTTTAAAAAAATAAAAATTAATTTAACATAAAAAAAAATTTTTTTTCAATTAAAAAACTAAAGATATAGTTTATTTATAAATAATAAATATTTTTTAAATTAATTAAAATAAATAATATTATGTTTAATAATTCTAAATTGACAGCAATCATAATTTTATTGTATATTAAAATAAAAATATATTACGTATATTCAAAACTCTCATTTATAATCTAAAATTCATAATATATAAAAATAATAAATTATATAAAACAGATAATAATTTTTATAAAAATAAGAAATTTATATTAAAAAATAATTATAAAATTAATATTTTTATATATTAAATAAAATATAAATTATATTGTCAATAAACATATATAATCAATAATAATATAATTATACTTAACTAATTTTAATATAACATATTACCTCTATAAAATAGATAATTATGAAAAAAATCATTGAAAAAAAAATAATGTCTACATTAAATATATATTATCTAAAAATAGACGATATTAGTCATTTACATAATAACTATAAAAAACAAACAAAACATTTTAATATTATTGTATCTGCATATGAATTCAATAACTTATCCTTACTTGATCAACATAACATGATTTATAAAATTTTTTTTACCGATATTCCTAAAAAAATATATGCTATACAATTAAAAACATATAATATACATCAATGGAATAAAATAAAAAACAAATCATTATCATTCATTTCATGTATACACAATAAAAAAAATAAAAAATCTTCAATTTTAATACCCTAAACAGGGGTATACCAAAATACCCTATTTTAGAAAATTAAAATAATATTTTTTTTAACTAAAAGTTATTTATATAAATTAAAATATAAATATGTGTTCATTAACATATTTTATTTGATATATTAGATATACAATACATATTGTATAATAAATAATTAAAAAAATAATATTGTATTCTACAAAAAATATAATAATAATATTATAATTAATATTAAATATATATCCGTATATAGTATACATAACAAAACAATAATAAATATAAAAAATTATTCAAAATAACTGATAATCATTGTCCATTAAAGATACTTAATTAATATATATATAATATATATATCATGTTGATAAATTAATAAAATAAATCACTATTTTTAAAATAGGAATAAAATATGACTTTGATTAATAATAACAATATAAGATACGATAATTCTTTAATACCATTCGTAATTGACAAAAGTATTCAAGGAGAACGTTCATATGATATTTTTTCACGATTATTAAAAGATAGAATTATTTTTATAACGGGAACGATAAATGATCATCTCGCTAGTATTGTTATATCGCAAATATTATTTCTAGAATCAGAAAATAACAAGAAAGATATTTTTTTATATATCAACTCTCCTGGAGGAATAATTACATCAGGTTTATCAATTTATGATACTATGCAATTTGTTAAACCAGATATTAATACGATATGTTTAGGGCAAGCTTGTTCTATGGCTGCTATACTGTTATGTGCTGGAAAAAAAGGAAAACGATTTTGTTTACCTCATGCTAGAATCATGTTACATCAACCACTTGGTGGATTTCAAGGACAAGCATCAGATATTATAATACACGCCAAAGAAATCAAAAAAATAAAAAAAACAATAAATAATTTGTTATCTTTTCACACACAACAATCTATCGAAAAAATAACAAAAGATATAGAACGAGATTATTTTTTTTCTCCTCAAGAAGCTATTCAATATGGTCTTATTGACTTTATTTTAAAAAATAGATAATAAAATTTATATAAAAATTACATAATAAATGATTATAGAGAAAAATATGGATAATACTATTAATAGTCAAAATCATATATTTTGTTCATTTTGCGAAAAAAAAGAAAATGAAGTAATAAAAATTATTAGCGGTCCATCGGGACATATTTGCAATCAATGTGTTTTATTATGTTATGATGTTTTAAATAAAAATGATTCAAGTAAAAATAAATCAATCATTCCTTTACCTACACCATACACTATAAAAAAATACTTAGATCAATTTATAATAGGTCAAAAAAAAGCTAAAAAAATAATTTCAGTAGCTGTATATAATCATTATAAAAAATTAAATTTTTCATTAAATAAAAATGCAGTTCAGATAGAAAAAAGTAATATTTTATTAATTGGTTCTACGGGAACCGGTAAAACATTAATTGCAAAAACATTAGCAAAATATCTACAAGTACCATTTTCTATTTCAGATGCTACAACATTAACAGAAGCTGGTTATGTAGGAGAAGACGTTGAAAATATTTTAAGAAGATTAATAGAAAATAGTAATTACGATATAAATCAAGCAGAAAAAGGAATTATATATATTGATGAAATTGATAAAATTACAAAAAAAACAGCAAATGTTTCAATAACTCGTGATGTATCTGGAGAAGGTGTACAACAAGCTTTATTAAAAATACTTGAAGGAACTATTGCTTCTGTACCTATAACTGGCGGTAGAAAACACCCTCAACAAGAAACTTGGAAAATCGATACTTCAAAAATTTTATTTATTTGTGGAGGATCATTCTTTGGTTTAAACAAGATCATATCAAATCGTATTCAAAGTAAATCTAATATTGGATTCAATAAAAATAACCAAAAAAAATTTTTTATTAAAATTAATGAAAACAATCAAAAAAAAAATATACAAACAAAAGATCTTATTCAATATGGATTAATCCCAGAATTTATTGGAAGATTACCCATAATAGTTACACTTAATGACTTAACAGAAAAAGATTTAATAAAAATATTAAAAAAACCAAAAAACGCTTTAATCAAACAATATAAACAATTATTTTCATTCGAAAAAATTACACTTAAATTTGATAATTCAGCTGTAATAGAAATTGCTAAAAAAGCAATAAGAAAAAAAATCGGAGCTAGAGGATTACGTTCAATTCTAGAATCTAGTTTATTGAAAATAATGTATAAAGCGCCTAATGTAAAAAATATAAAAAGTATACATATTAATGCATCAGTTATTCAAGGAAAAAGTTCACCAAAATTATGTTTTTTAGAAAAAAAATCAGATAAAAATCAATAATATTGATAGTCCAACCATTAATATATATAAAATATATATATAACTATTTATAAACATCTTGACTAAAATATACAACTATAAAAATTTTGTATATATTTAAATACTGACAGAGAGAAATATATATGAATTCTGGGTATTCTGAAAATATTAGTATTCCAATACTACCTTTACGAGATATTGTTATTTATCCGTATATGGTGACTCCTTTATTTATAGGTCGTAAAAATTCAATAAAATGTATAGAATTTTCTATGCAAAATGATAAAAAAATACTATTAATTACGCAGAAAAAAGCAACTATAGAAAATCCAAAAAAAAATGATTTATTTAAAGTTGGAACAGTAGCAAAAATTTTACAAATATTGTATCTACCCGACGGCACAATAAAAATATTAATTGAAGGTAAAAAAAGAGCAAAAATAAAAAATATCAAAAAAAATGATATTTATTATATAGCACAAATAAATTACATAAAACCAAAAAAAATAGAAAAAAAAGAACAAAAAGTATTAATTAAAACAACAATTAATCAATTTAAAAAATATATTCATTTAAATAAAAAAATATCACCAGATATATTAGATATTTTAGTAAAAATAAATAATATAGAAAAATTTAGTGATATTTTAGCATATCATATGCCATTAAAAATAAAAGATAAACAATCTTTATTAGAAATGTCACATACTAATAAACGTTTAGAATTTTTAATTAAAATTATGAAATCCGAAATTGATTTATTGAAAATAGAAAAAAATATCAGAAACAGAATAAAAAAACAAACAGAAAAAAACCAAAGAGAATATTTTTTAACAGAACAAATGAAAGCTATTCAAAAAGAACTAGGATATCCTGAAAATTCTATCGATGAACATGAAACATTAATAAATAAAATAAATTTAGCTAAAATGCCAAAAGAAGCAGACGAAAAAACACGAGCAGAATTAAAAAAATTACAAATGATGTCACCAATGTCTGCTGAAGCAACAGTTGTTAGAAATTATATTGAATGGATGATACAAGTACCATGGAACAAAAAAAGCAAAACAAAAAAAAATTTAAAAACTGCCCATAAAATATTAAATATTGATCATTTCGGATTAAATGACGTAAAAGAACACATTCTAGAATATTTAGCTGTACAAAATCGAAAAAGAAAAATAAAAGGCCCAATTCTTTGTCTAGTAGGTCCTCCAGGAATCGGAAAAACTTCATTAGGAAAATCTATTGCTCGCGCAACAGGAAGAAAATATATTCGCATGGCTTTAGGAGGTATTAGAGATGAAGCAGAAATTCGAGGACATAGAAAAACATATATTGGTTCTATGCCAGGAAAATTAATTCAAAAGATAACTAAATCCGGTGTAAAAAATCCTTTATTTTTATTAGATGAAATTGATAAAATGGCATTTGATATAAGAATAGATCCAGCCGCTGCATTACTAGAAGTACTAGATCCTGAACAAAATAATTCTTTTAATGATCATTACTTAGAAATCGATTATGATTTATCAGAAGTTATGTTTATAGCGACTTCTAATTCAATGAATATACCTGCTCCTTTATTAGATCGTATGGAAGTTATAAAACTATCCGGTTATACTGAAGAAGAAAAAATCAATATTGCCAAAAAATATTTGCAACCCAAACAAATGAAAGAAAATGCTCTTAAAAAAACAGAATTATCGATTCAAGATAATGCACTTATAAATATAATCAGATATTATACACGAGAATCAGGTGTTAGAGCTCTTGAAAGAACAATATCAAAAATTTGTAGAAAATCTGTAAAAAAGATCCTACTAAATAAAAATTGTAATAATATTATTATAGATAAAAAAAATTTAAAAAATTATTTAGGTATTAAAAAATATACATACGGAAAAATTAATAAGACAAATCAAGTAGGACAAGTAATTGGTTTAGCTTGGACAGAAATGGGTGGTGATTTACTAACAATTGAATGTACTCACATTCCAGGTAAAGGAAAATTAATATATACTGGATCACTTGGAAAAGTGATGAGAGAATCCATACAAACTGCTTTAACAGTCGTACGAGCACAAGCTCAAAAACTAAATATTAAACAAGATTTTTATAATACAAAGGATATTCATATACATGTGCCTGAAGGTGCTACCCCTAAAGACGGACCTAGCGCTGGAATCACAATGTGTACTGCTATAGCATCATGTTTAACTAACAATCCAGTAAAATCAAATATCGCTATGACAGGAGAAATTACTTTACGAGGACAGGTTTTAAATATCGGGGGATTAAAAGAAAAATTAATAGCTGCTCATCGAGGAGGAGTAAAAACAGTATTAATACCTTTCGGAAATAAAAGAGAATTATCAAAAATTCCAAAAAATATTTTATCTGATTTAACAATATATCCTATTAAAAAAATAGAAGATATTTTTATATTAGCATTAGAAAAAAATCCCTATATTAGTAATATAAAATAAATAAAAATCGTGAAAAAAAAACTGAATAAATTTTATTTATATAAAACATAACTAGCAAATTTTTATTTTCTTGCTAGTTATTAATCAATTTAGAATATAATAAAATTATTCTACATAATTAAGTAATAGCCTTAAAAGGTCCGTATGACAATGTCATTATTACAAAATTTTTATAAAAAAAATGTTTTAATAGTTATCATTACAGCAATTATATTTTCTATAATATTAAGTAGTATATCGAATTTTTTTATACATAATACTCAATCATCTATTTTAAAAATTAATGAAGAAAAAATTTATCCTAAAATATTACAACTTAATTACTATATTACACAAAAAAATAATAATAAAAATATTAAAAATATATTTTCTACTACTATTAACAAAAAAGAATATACTCAATATATTTTTAAACAAATTATTACAAAAATGATTAACGAATCACTTTTAAAACAATATGCGGATAAAATCAATTTACACATGCTAGATAAACATGCAATAAAAATGATTATATCTTCCAAATATTTTCAAGTAAATAATTCTTTTAATTATAAAAAATATATAAAATTTATTAATTTTATAATGTATTCACATAATAAATATGTTAATTCATTAAAAAAAAAGATTGCAGTAAAATATTTAATTAAAATTTTATTAAAATCAATTATTATTTTAAAACATGATATACGTGAAAAATTTAAAAAAATAATAGACAGAAATAATATACAAATTATTGACTTTAAAATTAATGTTAAAAAACTCATAAAAAAAAGTGATATATCTAAAATTCAAAAATCTTTATATATAAATAAAGATATATTTCAAAATCATAGATTTTATACAATTAAAATAATACGTTTAAAGAAAAAAAATATTATTAAAAATAATATTAAAAATAATTTAATATTAGATAAAAATCAAAATAAAAAAAAAATAATAGAAAAAAAATATAATTACAGATATATCCGAACAAATAATTTTAAAACAGCACTTAAGATTATGAATCAAATTAAAATAAAAAATTTTAATAAAAATATTTCTAATATTATTTTAAAAAAAAATCAAAAAAAATTCAATTATATAAATTTAGGATGGATAAAAAAAAATAATATACCTAATTTTATTAAAAATTTTAAATTAAAAAAAAATGGTGATCACTCCAAAATAATATTTTATAAAAATAATTTTTTCATATTTCAATTATATCAAACAAAAAATTTTAACAAGATAACAAAAAAGATAATTAAAAATTACATCAAAAAAATAGAAAAATTTAATCACATATTTTTTGAAAATATAATTAAAAAAAATAATCTTAATTTTTTATTAAAAAATCATCATATAAAATTAGAACAATTATTTTCTAATAACATTAAAAATATATACGTAACCAAACCTATGTTATATGAACAATTAATTAAATATTTTTATTCTAATAAATTAAAAAAATATATAAAAAAGAATTTTTCTTATACAGAGATTCATAAAAAAAATTCATCTATAAAACTATATAAAAGCAAAAATAACTACATATATTTATTACAAATAAATTCAAAAAAAATAAAAAATTTACAAAAAGAAGAAATAAATTATGAAAAAATTTTAAAAAATTTAATATTAGAAAAAATAAAAAAAAAAAATTGTTCACTAATAAAAAAATTTTTATCAACTAATTATAATGAAAAAAAATATTTTTTAAAAAAACATCCTATATATATACACCAACCCCAAACATTATCTTATGAAAAAAATAAAGAAATAATTAAAATTATCAAAAAAATACCTATACAAAAAAAAAATAATTCTATATATTTTTTATTACCTAACTCAGAAAAAAAATATATATTAATAATATTACAAAATAATTTTTTTAAAAAAATCAACAAAATAGAAAAAATAGATATCATTAAACAAATTAAACAATACATGAAAATAAAAGTTATCACTACCATGTTACAAAATTTATATAAAAAATCTAAAATCATATATAATTCCGATAAAATATAATTAATATAAAATATAAAAATCACAATAATTTAAAAAAATTAAATAAAAATTATCTATATATTTTACTATATAAAATATATATTATTTAATTAATTAAAATAACATCTAACTAATATATAAAAATAAGGCAAATATGTGGAATTATTTAAAGAATTAAAATGGTATTTTATACAAGAATGGAAAAGATATACGGGAACTTTTATATTACTTACTATAATGACATTATTACAATTACTACCATCTAAAATAATTGGAAGCACAATTGATCTAATTTTAAGTCACCAATCATCTGATCAAGAAATATTATTAAAAATATCACAAATCATTACAATATCTATTGTTGTATATATATTACGATATTTTTGGAGAATTTTATTATTTGGTGCATCTAACCAATTAACTTCTCAACTACGAGAAAAATTTTGTTTTGCTTTACTACAACAAGATGCAAAATTTTATTCAAAATATAGAAACGGTGATCTTATATCTCGAGCAACAAACGACATCGATAGAATTGTTTTTGCTGCTGGAGAAGGAATATTAACTATTATTGATTCATTTGTTTTAGGATGCTCTATTATTATTGTTATGTCTATACAAACTAATTGGAAATTATCTTTTTTTTCTTTAACTCCCATGCCAATAATGGCAATTATGATTAAAAGATATGGAAAATTACTATATACAACATTTCAACAATCACAAAAACATTTTTCTTATTTAAACAATCAAGCTCAAGATAGTTTAAGTAATATACATATGATACGAAATTTTGGATTAGAAAAAACAGAAATAAAAAAATTTTCTATTGTAGCTAATAATGTTAAGAAAAAAGATTTCCAAGTTTCTAAAATAGATGCACAATTAGATCCAATTATTCATATTTCAGTAGCTTTATCTAATTTATTTGCAATATTAGGAGGAAGTTTTTTAATTACTAAAAATCAATTAACATTCGGACAATTAACTAGTTTTATTTTATATCTAGGATCTATGATTTGGCCAATACTTGCATTTGCTTGGATGTTTAATATTATAGAACGGGGGAATGTTTCTTGGAAAAGAATAAAAAAAATAATTTTTTATAATAAAAAAAAAACTATTCCGTTTAATATAGTTAATATTAACTCACTAAAAGATTTAACTGTAAATATAAAAAAATTTTCTTTTCCTGAAAGAAAAAATAGCTCGCTACACAATATAAAATTGTGTGTACCGCGGCATACAACTTTAGGAATTTGCGGTCCTACAGGATCAGGAAAAACAACTTTAATCCGATTAATTCAACAACATTTTATTTTATCTCATGGATATATCAATTATCATAAACACAATATAAAAAATATACATATTAAAAAATGGCGTAAAATTATCTCTGTAGTGAATCAAATACCATTTTTATTTTCTGATAGTATATTAAATAATATTGGATTTGGAAAAAAAAATGCTACTTTTAAGGAAATTAAAAATGTAGCAAAGCTTGCCTGTATACATAATGATATAAAAAAATTACCACAAGGATATCATACTAAAATTGGAGAAAAAGGTATTAAATTATCAGGTGGTCAAAAACAACGAATTACAATTGCTAGAGCCTTTTTAGTGCCATCTAAGATTTTAATACTAGATGACCCATTATCATCTGTAGATCATGATACAGAACATAAAATCATTAATAATATACATAAATATACACAAAAAAATAAAATAACTACTATAATAGCTACACATAGATTGTCAATCTTAGAAAAATTCAATAATATTGTTGTTTTAAAAAACGGTACAGTTATACAAGAAGGTTCGCATAAAAAATTATTATCTAGTCAAAATTGGTATTCTGAAATGTACAATTATCAAAAATTTAAATAAAAATATTATTACATAATATTTTATTCTATATAGGAAAAAATAATGGTAGAAAAGCAGTACTCTTCATGGAAAATAATAAAAAGATTATTATCTTATTATTCAAAAAAAAAATATTTATTACTGTTATCATGCATATTAATTTTTTTATCTACAATAACAGAAATTTCTAGTCCAATTATACTAAGTAACTTTATCAGCAATATTTTAAAAAATAAAGTAGTTAAAATAAAATCAGCAATATTACTAACTATTTGTTTTATCACGCTACAAATATTATCATCATTATTAAATTATTTATATAATTTATATTTTAGTAAAATTTCTACTGAAATTATAAAAGAATTAAGAATAAATATTATGGAAATTGCATTAAAACAACCCATGAAAATATTTGATCAAAAACCAATAAGCTCAATTGTTACTAAAATAACAAACGATACTGAATCAATAAAAGAATTTTATGAAGTAATTGTATCATCTTTTTTAAAAAATTTTATACTATTTAGTATAATCTTAACAACAATGTTTATTTTAGAATGGCGTATGGCATTAATTAGCTCTATAATAATTCCAATAGTAATAATGATTATTATTGTTCATCAATACTATAGCAAACCAATAATAAAAAAAATAAAATATTCGTTATCACAACTAAACAATACTATCAGTGAAATTATTAATGGAATAACAATCATTCAACAATTTAATCAAGAAAAAAATTTTATTGAAAAAATTAATATTATTAATAATGCTAATTATTTAAACAAAATGAAAATTTTAAAAATAGATGGATTATTATTACGGCCATTATTAAATTTAATTTCTTCAATAATTTTATCTGCTATAATAGCAATATTAAAATTAGTTCCAAAAGCAATGATTAAAATTAGTATTTTACATACTTTTATTAATTATTTAAGACATCTTAATGAACCTATTGTTACTATTGTAAATCAACAATCTGTACTACAACAAGCTATTATTTCATCAGAAAGAGTTTTCCGATTTATTGATTTACCAATACAAATATACGGAACGTATAATAATTCATTAACAAGCGGAAAAATACAACTAAAAAATGTATATTTTAAATATCCAAATACTAAAAATAATATTTTAAAAAATATTAATATCAGTATACCAAATAAAAGTTGTATAGCATTAGTAGGTAAAACGGGAAGCGGAAAAACAACATTATCTAATTTAATTTTAGGATATTATCCTGCTACTAAAGGTACAATATATATCGATGATAAACTTATAAATTCACTTTCAAATTCTACATTACGTAAAAATATATCAATTGTACAACAAGATCCTACTATTTTATATGATAATTTAATAACAAACGTATCTTTAAATAGAAAAATAAAAAATAAAAAAATAATTAAAGCACTACACCAAAGTCAATTAAAAGAATTAATTAATACATTACCAGATGGATATATGTCAATATTAGGACAAAATGGAAGTAATCTTTCACAAGGACAAAAACAACTTATTGGTATAGCGCGTATATTAGTATCAAATCCAAAAATATTAATTTTTGATGAAGCAACTGCTAGTATCGATTCAGAATCCGAACAAAAAATACAAAAAATATTATCTTCAATTAGAAAAAAATCTACAGTAATAATTATAGCACATAGATTATCTACTATAATAGATTCTGATATAATAATCGTATTAGATAACGGTAAAATAATTGAAAAAGGTAATCATCAGCAATTATTACAAAAAAAAGGATTATATTATACTATGTATACGTATCAAAATAATAACACATATCTATAAAATATATATTATCTATTTGTATACAAATAATTTTTGTAAAATCTATCAGAGGTATTTATAACACCTATATTATTTAATTTGGCTGCTTCTTTCCAGACCTGACCAGTTATTTAAAAAAATAGCGTTATAATAGCCTCTGACAGAATTTTGAACACTTACAAAATATTAATTAAATTTATATTGAATTAATAATTATTAAATATTAATTTATCACATAAGTCAAGAAATATATATATATATATTATAAAAATTTTTAAAAATATATACTCAGTAATACGGAGCAAAATGGAATATCAAATATTATCTAATAAATGGCGACCACAAAATTTTGATCAAATCGTAGGACATAAATATATAATTCGTATATTAAAAAATAGTCTAGACTTAAAAAGGATTCATCAATCATGGTTATTTTCTGGAATACACGGAATAGGAAAAACTACTATAGCTAGAATATTAGCTAAAAGTTTAAATTGCGAAAACGGAATTACATCTAAACCATGTCGAATATGTAAAAATTGCGTTTCAATAGAAAAAGGAAATTTTTTAGATTTTATAGAACTAGATGCAGCCTCCAAAACAAAAGTAGAAGATATTAAAATAATATTAGATTCAACAAAATACCCTCCTATTCAAGGAAGATTTAAAATTTATTTAATTGATGAAATACATATGCTATCAAAAAATAGTTTTAATGCATTGTTGAAAATTCTAGAAGAACCACCAAAATATATAAAATTTATATTAGCAACTACACATTTAAAAAAAATACCAAACACTATTATTTCTCGTTGTCTCCATATAAATTTACCTGTTATTACAAATAAAAATATTTCTGATTATTTGAATAATCAATTAAAAAAAGAAAATATTAAAATAAATAAAGAAATATTAAATGTAATTTCTAATTACGCACAAGGAAGCCTTAGAAATGCAATTAATGCTCTTGAATTAACTCTCTGTTTAAATAAAAAAAACCAAATAAAAATAAAAAATATTACTAAATTATTAGGAATATTTGATAAAAAAAATATACTATTACTAGCAATTAATATTATTAATAATGATATAGATAATATATTAAAAATAATAGATGATGCAGAACAAAAAGGAATACAGTACAATAACATTGTACTATCATTAATTACTTTTTTTCATGATTTATCTATCATAAAAATTATGATATCGAAAAAAAAATATTCAACAGATAAATTATCGAAATATGATAAAATTATCTATACTTTATCTAAAAATATTCTATTTAAAGATATCCAAATGTATTGTAAAATATTAATTCAAGGAGAAAAATATTTAAGATATGCTCCTAATCCTAAAATTGGTATTGAAATAATATTATTTCAAATATATCAATATATAAAAGATACACAAAATATATAATTAAATAAATCTATAAACAATTAATATTAATGTAATATTCAACTTAATAAAAAAGAAAAATTATGTTTACTAATGAAAAAATTAATGAAATCATGAAACAAGCTAAAAAAATACAAGAAAATATCGAAAAAATAAAAAAAGATATTAATACAACTAATATCATAGGAAAATCAGGAGCTGATTTAGTCTCTATAGTCATGAATGGAAACTACGCTTGTAAATCTATCTCAATAAACGATGAGTTATGGAACGAAAATAATAAATTATTATTACAAGACTTAATTGTTGCAGCAATTAACGATGCTGTAAAAAAAATTTCAAAACTACAACAAAAAAAAATGCTAATAAATCCTGAATTTATAAAATCAGAAAATAAATAAAATAAATAATTCTTTAATATTGAAAAAATCAGTTATAATATATAAAATAAAATATTATTTTCTAATACATATATCTTTTAAAAAATTATGGGATTAAAAATGAACGATAATAACAAAAAAATTCATATCTTTCGGTCAGAAGTAAAAGAACTATTACATCTTATGATTCATTCATTATACTCTAATAAAGAAATTTTTTTAAGAGAACTAATATCTAATTCATCTGATGCAATAGAAAAAATAAGATTTGAAAAACTATATAATCCAGAAAAATATACAAAAAACTTATATATTCCTAAAATACAAATTTCTATCAATAAAAAAGAAAAAAAAATTATTATTTCTGATAATGGAATTGGAATGACTTCTCAAGAAGTTATAAAAAACTTAGGCACAATAGCTAAATCCGGAACAAAATCTTTTTTAAACCAAATTCAAAATATTAAAAATAAAGAAAAAAATGAATTTATTGGTCAATTTGGCGTAGGATTTTATTCATCCTTCATAGTTTCTGATATCGTATCTGTATATACTAAACATGCGTCAAATAAAACAAAATACGGAACATTATGGATTTCAAAAGGAAAAGGAGAATATTCGGTAGAAACAGTTCATATGGAAGAATATGGTACAAAAATTATTTTATCACTTAAACCATCAGAACAAGAATTTTTAGAAAACTGGAAAATTAAGCAAATAATAAAAAAATATTCTGATCATATCTCAATACCTATAGAAATAGAAAATTATGACGAAAAAACTAAAACTATTTCTTGGGAAAAAATTAACGAAGCACAAGCTTTATGGACTCAAAATAAAAATAATATAACAAAAGAATCTTATCAAAAATTTTATACATATATCACACATGATACAGAAAAACCATTAATATGGAGCCACAATAAAGTTGAAGGTAAACAAGAATATATTAATTTGTTATATATTCCAAAAAAAGCAACATGGGATATGTGGCATCGTGAAAACAAACATGGATTAAAATTATATGTAAAACATGTTTTTATTATGGATGAAGCAACGCAATTCTTACCTAACTATTTACGTTTTGTAAAGGGAATTATAGATTCTCAAGATTTACCTCTAAATATTTCTAGAGAAATACTACAAGATAGTGCTGTAACTCATATTTTACGTAAAACATTAACTAAACGTATTTTAAAAATGTTAGATAACCTCTCTATACAAAACAATAAGAAATACCAAAAATTTTGGAATATATTTGGATTAGTTATAAAAGAAGGTATCGCTGAAGATTCTGAAAATCAAAAAATAATTGCTAATTTATTAAGATTTTCATCAATACAAACTAATAATAAAGAACAAAATTTATCATTAAAAAAATATACTGAAAATATGATTACAGAACAAAAAAAAATATATTTCATTACCTCTGATAGCTATAAATCTGCTCTAAATAGTCCACATTTAGAGATATTTAAAGACAAAAATATTGACGTATTATTATTATCGGATAAAATTGATGAATGGATGATGAATTATCTAACTGAATTTAATAATATAAAATTCCAATCAGTTAGCAAAGCTGATGATTCTCTTGAAAAATTAATTTCAACAAAAAACAATGATAATAATGATAATGAATTAAACAATTTTATTGCAAAAATAAAAAAAATATTAAATAATAAAATTAAAGATGCTCGAATAACATATCGGTTAAAAAATACACCAGCAATAGTTTTAACAGATTCTAACGATATGAGTACACAAATGGCAAAAATATTTAGTGCCGCAGGACAACCTATACCAAAAATAAAATATATATTAGAAATTAATCCAACACATCCATTAATTAAAAAAATAAAAAAAGTAAAAAATGAACAAGAATTTTCTAATTGGATTGAATTGTTATTAGAGCAATCTATTTTAGCAGAAAAAGGTAGTTTAGATAATCCTCATATTTTTATCAATAGAATTAATAAATTATTTATATTATAAATATTTTAATACATAAAAATTAATGTTATTTATATAGAATAAAAAAATCATTTTTTTGAGGAAAAACCTTATTATGATACGTATTATTATGCTAGGAGCACCTGGAAGTGGAAAAGGAACACAAACACAATTATTATCAAAATATTTTTGTATACCTTTTATTTCAGCTGGAGAAATATTACGTCAAGAAATAAAAAAAAATGAAAAAAATAAAAACTATATAAAAAGTAAAATAAATAAAGGAAAATTAGTAAAAAATTCTTTTATTATCAAAATAATCAAGAAAAGAATTCAAAAAAAAATTTATTTGAATGGATTCATACTAGATGGTTTTCCAAGAACTATTAAACAAGCAGAATCATTAAAAAATCAGATTAAAGTAAAATACATAATACATTTAAAAGTTAATTTAGAAAATATTATTAATAGAATCGAAGGTAGGTTAATACATGAACCATCAGGTAGAACATATCATGAAACATTAAACCCGCCTCAAAAAAAAAACATAGATGATATAACAGGAGAGTTATTAACTAAAAGAAAAGATGATAATAAAGAAATTATTATTACAAGACTAAAAGAATACGAAATATATACTAAACCTTTAATAAAATGGTTTAAAGAAGAAAAATCAAAAAATAAAATCAAATACTTAGAAGTTAATTCTAATACATCTATTAATAATATTCACAAAGAAATAATAAAAAAGTTAAATATCCAATAAATAAAATAATTAAATTTTTGCGCTCTACAGGAATCGAACCTGTAACCTACAGCTTAGAAGGCTGTTGCTCTATCCAAATTGAGCTAAGAGCGCGAAAAAAATTTTATGTACTATCTATTTAATAATATTAATTATATCAACAATATAAATTATTATAAATAAAAATTTATATTTTATAAATATCTATAACAATATATTATTAGACATATCAAATAAACTAATAAAAATATAAATTATATAATTTTTATTTTTATTAGTTTATAAAAATAAAAGATTTAGAAAAATAAATAAAAATATTTTAAAATTAAATTAACAATTTAAGATATTTAATGGTATTTAATATATATCGTTAAAATTTTTTACATAAAAATATTTTACTACTATAAAAATAAAATCATATATTTAAAATTTATTGATAAATGTATAAGTAGAATCAATATGATTATCTTCTACAATCACTCCTAATGTCAATAACTTTTTCCTAATAATATCTGCTAAATACCATTTCTTATCTAATCGATAACTATTACGCATGCGTACTAATTTTTTAACAATAAAAATATCAACCATAGATTTACGACAATTAGGAAATAAAAAATTTTTAGGATTATGGTATAATAAACCTAATACATTACCAAAAGCAACAAGATCATGAGCTAAAATATTCGCTAAAAAAATATTATTTTTTTTAGTCTTATTAATATATTGAGATAGTCTCTGCAATACAAAACATGCCTGAGGAGTATTAAAATCATCATTCATAGCAGCATAAAACTGATTTTTAAATATATTTCTTGTTTTAATTTCATAATTGTTTGGTATAGAACAATCTATATTACAATTTAATAATGAAGTATATATTTTACGCAATATATTATTTGACAAATATAATTGTTTTTCTGTAAAAGACAAAGGATGACGATAATGTGTCAATAAAACATAATATCTAATCACTTCAGAATCATATTTTTCTAATAAATAACGTATAAAAATAGTATTTGATAATGATTTTGACATTTTTTGCTTATTAACCATAACCATACCAACATGAACCCAAAAAGGAATAGAAAACGAATTATTTAAACTTTTTAATTGTACAATTTCATTTTCATGATGCGGAAATAATAAATCAATACCACCCCCATGAATATTTACATTATTTTTAAAAAATTTATTAATAATTGCGGAGCATTCAATGTGCCAACCAGGTCGACCAGGACCCCAAGGAGACATCCAAAATGGATCGGAGCAATTTTTAT
Organism: Buchnera aphidicola (Cinara laricifoliae); assembly: GCF_900698945.1. NCBI lineage: Bacteria > Pseudomonadati > Pseudomonadota > Gammaproteobacteria > Enterobacterales > Erwiniaceae > Buchnera > Buchnera aphidicola. Next base: position 367,264 of record NZ_LR217717.1, read on the forward strand.
TATGTTTCCATAAAACAAAATCATTAGAATTATTTATATTAGAAGAAAAACGAGATATAAATTCATTATAAAAACAATTATTTATTCTATGAGATAATAATCCATAATTTTTATGTTTATTAATTGAAAATAATATGTCTTTATTGTCATCAATATAAGCATATTTATTTTTTAATAAAATATCAATAATAGATATTATATCTTTCATACACTCAGTTACGCGAGGTTCACAATCAGGAATTTTTAAATTTAAAGATAAAAAATCTTCATTCATTAACTTAATCATACGTTCAACAAATAAATTAATGGATTCTTTTTGTTTATTTGCTTTATTAATAATTTTGTCATCAATATCAGTAATATTACGTAAATAAAAAACATTATAACCTATATGTTCTAAATAACGTATTATAATATCAAAGACCAAAAAAGTACGTGCATGACCAATATGACATAAATCATATACTGTCACACCACATACATAAATATTAATAATTTTTGTATATAAAAATTTAAATTTCTCTTTTTTTTTCGTTAAAGTATTAAAAATTTTTAACATACTAATACTCTTAATATATAATAACAAAATTTATATAAAAAATTTATTTTTAAAATATTTTAAATAAAATATATATATTGTTTTATTTAATTATCAAAATGAAATATAATATATAAAAATTCACTTAAAAAGAATTTAACTGAAAATTAAATCTAAAAAAATATTAAAATTAAATAAATGAATCAAATAAGAGAATAATAATGAATAATAAACTAGAAAAAATATTAAAATTTCCCTGTACATTCACTTATAAAGTAATAGGTCTTGCACAACCTGAATTGACAAATAATATAATTAAGATTATACAAACACACATACCTGGAGATTATGCACCACAAATAAAATCGAGTAACAAAGGAACATATTTATCAATATCTATAACAATTTGTGCACAAAATTTTAAACAAATAAAAAATTTATACAAAGAACTCAGTAAGATTCATTTAGTTAGAATGGTTTTATAAACGATTTTGCGATGCGAAATTTTAAAATCCGCACCGCACAAATACCACTAATATGTAATTTAAATAAAATATTTAGATATTTTATTATAAACTAACAACGTTAGCAGCTGACGGCCCTTTTGCGCCTTCGGTAATTTCGAATTCAACACTTTGACCTTCTGCCAAAGTTTTAAATCCGTTGCTTTGGATAGCAGAAAAATGAACAAAAACATCTTTGCTTCCATCTTCCGGTGTAATGAAACCAAAACCTTTAGATTCATTAAACCACTTTACATTACCTTTAATCTTGGACATCTATATATTACCTTAAAATTAAAAATGTAAACTAAAACTTATACCTATAGTAGCTATACTATTTATAAATAATAAATCTATTATATATTAATATATATAATATATAAAATAATAAATATTTTATTAATAATAAAATATTTCCATTAAAGTTAAAATTTAAAAACAATAGATATAAATAAGAATATAAAAAATTAAAAAATATGATAGAAAATTAAAAATAATACCTGGCAATGTCCTACTCTCACACAAGGAGACCTTGTACTACCATCGGCGTTGAAACGTTTCACTTCTGAGTTCGAAATGGATTCAGGTGGTTCCATAACACTATTGTTGCCAGGTTTTATTTTTAGAAAAACACCTCTGGTGTTGTAAGGTTAAGTCTCTCGGGTCATTAGTACTAGTTAGCTGAACATATTACTATGCTTACACACCTAGCCTATCAACGTCGTAGTCTTCAACGTCCCTTCAGTCAATATATTTACATATATTTCAGGGAAAACTAATCTTGAGGCAAGTTTCGTGTTTAGATGCTTTCAGCACTTATCTCTTCCGTATTTAGCTACCGGGCAGTGCCATTGGCATGACAACCCGAACACCAGGGATACGTCCACTTCGGTCCTCTCGTACTAGAAGCAGCCCCTCTCAATTTTCCAACGCCCACGGCAGATAGGGACCGAACTGTCTCACGACGTTCTAAACCCAGCTCGCGTACCACTTTAAATGGCGAACAGCCATACCCTTGGGACCTGCTTCAGCCCCAGGATGTGATGAGCCGACATCGAGGTGCCAAACACCGCCGTCGATATGAACTCTTGGGCGGTATAAGCCTGTTATCCCCGGAGTACCTTTTATTTGTTGAGCGATGGCCTTTCCATACAGAAACCACCGGATCACTAAGACCTGCTTTCGCATCTGCTCGCATTATCACGCTTGCAGTTAAACTGGCTTATGCCTTTGCACTAACCTCACGATGTCCAACCGTGATTAGCCAATCTTTGTACTCCTCCGTTACTCTTTGGGAGGAGACCGCCCCAGTCAAACTACCCACCAGACACTGTCTCTGTATCGGATTACGATACTAGATTAGAAAACCAATGTTTACAGGGTGGTATTTCAAGGTTGACTCCATTAACACTTGCGCATTAAATTCTCTGTCTCCCACCTATCCTACACAATAAAAATCAATTCTCAATGTCAAGCTATAGTAAAGGTTCACGGGGTCTTTCCGTCTTGCCGCGGGTACACTGCATCTTCACAGCAAATTCAATTTCACTGAGTCCTGGATGGAGACAGCCTGGCCATCATTACGCCATTCGTGCAGGTCGGAACTTACCCGACAAGGAATTTCGCTACCTTAGGACCGTTATAGTTACGGCCGCCGTTTACCGGGGCTTCAGTCAAAAGCTTTAGGTTTCCCTTAACTTCATCAATTAACCTTCCGGCACCGGGCAGGCGTCACACCGTATACGTCCACTTTCGTGTTTGCACAGTGCTGTGTTTTTAATAAACAGTTGCAGCCAGCTGGTATCTGCGACTAACTTAAGCTTCAAAAGTAAATTTTTACACTTATATGTTAGCGTGCCTTCTCCCGAAGTTACGGCACTATTTTGCCTAGTTCCTTCATCCAGGTTCTCTCAAGCGCCTTAGTATACTCTACCTAACCACCTGTGTCGGTTTCGGGTACGATTTATATTTTATATAAATGCTTAGAGGATTTTCTTGGAAGTGTGGTATTAGTTACTTCATTATTTAAATAATTCGTATTCGTACCTTAGATTTTATATAGAAAATCGGATTTTCCTAATTTTCCATCCTACATACTTAAACCGAGACTACCAACACCCGGATAACCTAACCTACTCCGTTTCCCCATCACAATAAAAAATAAGTACCAGAATATTAACTAGTTTCCCATCGACTACGCCTATCGGCCTCGCCTTAGGGGTCGACTTACCCTGCCCCGATTAACGTTGGACAGGAACCCTTGGTTTTTCGGCGAGCAGGTTTTTCACCTGCTTTATCGTTACTCATGTCAGCATTCGCACTTCTGATACCTCCAATATTTTTTTCAAAATATCTTCACAGGCTTACAGAACGCTCCCCTACCCAATAAAAAAAATATTTATTGCCGTAGCTTCGGTACATAATTTAGCCCCGTTATATCTTCCGCGCAAGCCGACTAGACCAGTGAGCTATTACGCTTTCTTTAAATGATGGCTGCTTCTAAGCCAACATCCTGGCTGTTTATGCCTTCCCACATCGTTTCCCACTTAATTATGATTTAGGGACCTTAGCTGACGGTCTGGGTTGTTTCCCTTTCCACAACGAACGTTAGCACCCGCTGTGTGTCTCCCGTGATAACATTCTTCGGTATTCGGAGTTTGCGTTGATTTGGTAGGCCGGGATGGCCCCCTAGTCAAAACAGTGCTCTACCCCCGAAGATGAGTTCACGAGGCGCTACCTAAATAGCTTTCGGGGAGAACCAGCTATCTCCCGGTTTGATTGGCCTTTCACCCCTAACCACAAGTCATCCGCTGATTTTTCAACATCAGTCGGTTCGGTCCTCCAGTTGGTTTTACCCAACCTTCAACCTGCTCATGGATAGATCACCGGGTTTCGGGTCTGTATCTTGCAACTAAAAAAAACGCCCGTTTAAGACTCGGTTTCCCTACGGCTCCCTTAAAAAAGTTAACCTTGCTACAAAATACAAGTCGCTGACCCATTATACAAAAGGTACGCAGTCACTTTTTGATATATCTAAAGCTCCTACTGATTGTACGTATTTGGTTTCAGGATCTATTTCACTCCCCTAACCGGGGTTCTTTTCGCCTTTCCCTTACGGTACTAGTTCACTATCGGTCATTCAGGAGTATTTAGCCTTAGAGGATGGTCCCCCTATCTTCAAACAAGATTTCTCGTGTCCCGTTCTACTTTTCGAATTCAAGAAAAAAAATATTTCATATACAGGACTATCACCTTGTATCGTTAGTTTTTCCAAACTATTCTACTATACTTTATTTCTATTTTAATTCTGGGCTGTTCCCATTTCGCTCGCCACTACTAAGGGAATCTCAATTGATTTCTTTTCCTCAAGGTACTTAGATGTTTCAGTTCCCTTGGTTTGCTTTATTAACATATTAATTAAGTTAATAATGTTGTCTAAACAACGGGTTTCCCCATTCGGAAATCGTCGGATAATAACGCTTCATATCAGCTGACCGACGCTTATCGCAGATTAGTACGTCCTTCATCGCCTCTGAATGCCAAGGCATCCACCAAATACGCTTATTATACTTAACCTTACAACCCACAGGTGTTTTTCTAAAATTTCTATCATATCCAAATTTTTAAAGAACTTAACTATTAATCTGTTTCAGATTAAACAAAATAATTATATCATATAATTTTTTTTTAGTATACAAAAATATTTTTAATTTTGTCCTCTAGGGGATTTGAACCCCTGTTGCCGCCGTGAAAGGGCGATGTCCTAACCACTAGACGAAGAGGACATAAAATATTTAATATAACTATTAATTTCAATGTTACAGAATGTATTTAAAGTGTCAAGTCTTTTTTATAAAATTTATAAAAAAATATCAATTAAATAATTTATTTAAAATACTTATAAAATTATTTATCTAATCAAATCAATATTTTTTTTAATATTTGGTAATATATTAAACCACGAATAACATGAATAAGCTGCTTGAGCAACTAACATACCTAATCCATCTGAAATGTATTTACTGCCTAAAGATTTACATAATAATAAAAATGGAGTTAATATACGTTTTTTAGAATAAGATATATCATAACATCTAGTATCAGGAAAAACTAAATTTTTTGGAAAATCAGGAGATTGATTGAATAAACTACATGAAGTTACATTAATTATAATGTCAAAATTATTGATAAATGTATTAGTTGAAAATAAAAAAATATTTCCGAAAATTTTAAATCTATCTACTAATTTAACTGCTTTACTAACCGTTCTATTCAATACAAATACAAAACATTTTTCTTGTAATAAATGATATATAATAGAATAAGCTGCTCCTCCAGAACCCAATAATAATACCCGAGACTGTTTTTTAATATACTTTAATCGTTTTAAATCAAAAATTAAACCCATACCATCAGTATTATCTCCTAAAACATTTCGATCTGATAATTTTACTAATGTATTAATAGAACCTGAAATTTTTGCTATTTTTGTATATTTGTTTGGTATAACAAACGATTTTCTTTTAAATGGTACTGTAATGTTACATCCAGAACCTCCATTTTTAAAAAAATTTGCTACTTTAGTAAAAAAATTTGATTTTGTACACAAAAAAGAGTTATAATTATAATTAATTTTTATCTCTTTAGAAAAATTACTATGTATTAATGGAGATAAAGAATGATTTACTGGATTACCAAATAAAGCAATATAACTTATTTTTTTTGTAGAATCGTTTATATTCATATTTACTCCTAATAGATAAATAATAACTGTGATATCAATAAAAATTCATATAAATCCATTAATATATTAAACTATATATAATATTATTTATGTCAATACATAAAATTTTAAAATTTCCAGATTATCGTTTACGCTTAAAATCAAAACCAATAAGAAACATAAATAAACAAACAATACAAATTATATACGATATGTTTGATACTATGTATGCTAATAACGGAATCGGGTTAGCAGCACCACAAATTAATATATTTAAGAAAATTATAGTAATTAGTTCACTTACATCAAATCAATCAGAATTAATTTTAATTAATCCTATTATTTTAAAAAAAAATAACAAATATATACATACACAAGAAGGTTGTTTATCTATACCTAATCAAACAGCTAAAATTAACAGATCTAGTTACATAAAAATACAAGCTTTTAATCATCTTGGTAAATTATTTATATTAGAAGCTAGATCATTATTATCTATTTGTATTCAACATGAAATGGATCATCTAATCGGGAAATTATTTATAGATTATATAAATTAATATATCTTCTAAAAAATAAATTATCATATTTATTATATGTTAAAAAAAAAATTAAAAATTATTTTTGCAGGCAGCAATGAATTTTCATTAGCACATCTTCGTTCATTATTTTATTCTGAACATATTGTTAAAGCAATAATCATTAAACCAGATAATATATATTGTAAAAAAAAAGAAAATCGATTTTCTCCTATTAAAAAATTTGCAATTCGACATAATATATTGATATTACAAACAAATAATCTATATGAAAAAAAATTTTATTTATCTGTTACTAAAATATATGCAGATATACTAATAGTATCTTCTTACGGATCATTAATTCCAGACCAAATTTTAAAACTATTTATTCTAGGTGGTATCAATATACATGCTTCTTTATTACCACGATGGAAGGGAGCTGCGCCAATTCAATGGGCAATATTATCCGGAGATAATTATACTGGAATTAGTGTAATAAAAATGAACTCTAAGATAGATTCTGGAAAAATAATTTATCAGTTATCTTGTCCAATTGATATCACTGATAATACAATAACATTATCAGCTAAATTAATTCCTATTTCATTACAATGTATGTATCAATCAATAAATATTATTTTAGAACCTAATATAAAAAATCATTATAAAATAAAAAATATTATAGAAAGTATCGCTCCGAGAATAAAAAAAATAGATGCTAAAATAAATTGGTCATATCCAGCAATAAAAATAGATCGCTTAATCAGAGCATTTATTTTATGGCCATGTTGTTATTTTCTAATTAATAATTATTGTATAAAAATTAAAAAATCATCTATTTTATCTTTTAAAAAAACAAATTTTAAAAATGGAGAAATTATTTGTATAAGTAAAAAAGGAATAGCGGTTAATACTCAAAAAGGAATATTAAATATAGAAAAAATACAAATACCTGGTAAAAAAACTCTACACATCAAACAAATTTTAAACTCAAATAAAAAAATTTTTATTCAAAATACTATTTTGAAATAAAAATTATGATCAATTCAAATAAAAATAAAAAATTTTTAAAATAAAAAAAAGAACGGCATAAAAATGCCGTTTTTATTAAACTAATATATATAAAATATATTAAATCTATATTTAATAATTTCTATAAATTTCGATCTACTAATTCTATATATGCAATTGGGGCATTATCACCTTTTCTAAAACCATATTTCAATATACGTAAATAACCACCAGGTCGAGAATAGAAATGAGGACCTAATTCATGAAATAATTTTTTTACAGTAAAAATATCACGAATACGTGAAAATACTAATCGTCGATTAGCAACCGTATCATATTTTGATATTGTAATAATTGGTTCAACGAAACGACGTAATTCTTTAGCTTTTGGTAAAGTAGTTTTAATATGCTCATATTTAATTAGTGAACATACCATATTTTTTAACATAGATTCTAAATGACTACGCTTTCTATTTAATAATCGTCCTATTTTTCGATGTCTCATAATTTATATACTCTATTCAAAATGTGTAAAAATTTTTACATCATATATCAAAAATAATATTTATTAGAATATTTAATCTTCGATAAGATTTTTAGGAGGCCAATTATCTAATTTCATACCTAATGATAAATCTCGAGCTGCCAATATATCTTTAATTTCAGTCAATGATTTTTTCCCTAAATTAGGAGTTTTTAATAACTCCACTTCAGTTTTTTGAACTAAATCACCGATATAATGAATACTTTCTGCTTTTAAACAATTAGCAGATCGTACTGTTAACTCTAAATCATCTACAGGCCGCAGCAAACCAGGTTCAAATTCGGGTTTTTCTTCTTTTATTTCTGGTTCACGTATTCCTCTTAAATCTACAAAAGATTCTAATTGTTCTGCTAAAATAGTAGCTGCTTTTCTAATAGCTTCTTCCGGATCAATTGTTCCGTTAGTTTCCATATCAATAATTAATTTATCTAAATCAGTTCTTTGTTCTACTCTAGCAGCTTCAACAGTATAAATTATACGTTCTATTGGACTATATGATACATCTAATAATAACTTTCCAACAATACGATCAGTTTGCATTAAATCTTTTCTAGACTGAGCTGTAATATAACCTCTACCTCGCATAACTTTCATACGCATATCAATACAAGTATTTGGACAAGTAATATTACAGATAACGTGATTCAAATTTATAATTTCTATAGAAGAATCGTGTTCAATATCTGCCGCAATAACTGGACCAACACCGATTTTTTTTAAATGTAATGTAACTTCATCTTTTCCGAATAATTTGATAGATAAACCCTTTAAATTCAATAATATATCTAATATATCTTCTTTTACTCCCTCTTTGTGCATATATTCATGTAAAACACCATTTATCTCAACTTCAGTAACAGCACACCCGGACATAGAAGATAATAAAATTCTTCTTAATGCATTACCTAATGTATATCCAAAACCACGTTCTAACGGTTCTAATGTAATTTTAGCGTGTTTAGAACTAATTTGTTCGATATTAACTAATCTAGGTTTTAAAAAATCTTCTACAAATTCTTGCATTCGTTTCCTCTCTAATAGAGTATTATTTAGAATACAGTTCTACTATCAAATGTTCATTTATATCTGAAGATAAATCATTACGTTCTATAGAACGTAAAAAAATACCTTCCATTATTTTGTAATCTATATCTAACCAGCTAGCAGGTTCACGTTGTTTCATAATCTCTATCGAGGCTTGAATTCTTAATTGAGTTTTAGATTTTTGACGAACAGATATTTTATCATGTACAGATACTTGAAATGAAGGAATATTAACTATTCGGTTATTTACACAAATAGATTTATGATTAATTAATTGACGTGATTCTGCTCGTGTAGTTCCAAAACCCATACGATACACAACATTATCTAAACGACGTTCTAATAAAAATAATAAATTTTGACCTGTATTACCTTTTAATTTAGAGGCTTTTTTATAATAATTATGAAATTGTTGTTCTAATATTCCATATAAACGTCGTAATTTTTGTTTTTCCCTTAATTGTTTAGCATATTCAGATAAACGTAATTTACGTGATCCATGCTGACCAGGAGCTTGATCAATATTACATTTTGATTCAATAGAACGTACGCCTGACTTTAGAAATAAATCTGATCCTTCTCGCCTACTTAATTTTAATTTTGGACCTAAATATTTTGCCATATATATATCTTTTTCCTGTTAATTACATTTTTAAAATTAAACTCTACGTTTTTTAGGAGGTCGACATCCATTGTGAGGAATTGGTGTTACATCAGTAATATTAGTAATACGAAAACCAGAAGCGTTTAATGAACGAATAGTAGATTCACGACCCGGACCTGGACCCTTCACCATAATTTCTAAATTTTTTATTCCATAATCTTTTACACGATCCGCACATTTTTCTGCAGCTACCTGTGCTGCAAAAGGAGTCGATTTTCTAGAACCTCTAAAACCAGAACCACCAGAAGTAGCCCAACCCAATGTATTACCTTGACGATCAGTAATTGTAACAATTGTATTATTGAACGATGCATGGATATGAGCAATACCATCTAAAATTTGTTTTTTTACACGTTTCTTAGAAACACTTATTTTTTTTTTCAACATAATTAATTATTTTCCTAATTATCTACTTTTTATTAATTTTCTAGGTCCTTTACATGTACGAGCATTGGTTTTAGTTCTTTGTCCACGTACAGGAAGATGTTTTCTATGTCGTAACCCTCTATAACAACCGATATCCATTAACCTTTTAATATTAATACTTTTTTCTCGACGCAAATCTCCTTCTACAATTAGCTTAGATATAATAAAACGTAACTTATCAATATGTTGTTCATTTAGTTCATTAACCTTAATATCATATCGAATCTTTATATCATTACAAATTTTTTTAGATAAAGACAGTCCAATTCCATAAATTTTAGTTAATGCTATTAATATATGTTTATGATCAGGAATATTTATTCCAGCAATTCTCGTCATAAATATTTCTCCCTATATAAAAATCAAATTATTAATAATAATTAATAAAAATATAATTTATAATTATAAATTTATGATATATATAATCATATTATTAATATTAATTATCTTAACCTTGTCTTTGTTTATGTTTAGGATCATTACTACAAATAACGCGGATCACATTTTTTCGACGTATAATTTTACAACTACGACATAATTTTTTAACTGATGCACGAACTTTCATAAATTCTCCAAAAATAAAAATATATGATTTTTTAATTCCTTAAATATAAGTTTGCTTTTTTCAATATTTTTTTATATTGAGTAGACATCATTAATGTCTGTATCTGTATAATAAATTCCATCAATACTACTACTACAATTAATAAAGAAGTACCTCCAAAATAAAATGGTACTTTTAACCATTCACGCATAATATCAGGTACTAAACATATAAATACAGTATATATAGAACCAATTGTAGTTAACTTTAAAACAATTTTTTTAATATATTCTTCTGTACGTATACCAGGTCGTATTCCAGGTAAAAAAGCACCGGATTTTTTTAAATTCATAGCTGTATCTTTTACATTAAACATTATACTAGTATAAAAAAAAGAAAAAAATATTATTAATATAATATTTATAATTACATAAATACTTCGATTAAACCTAAAAAAATCAAAAATTTTTATTAAAAAAGTAAAATTATTAAACATGTATCGACAATAAGTAGTAATAATTGATGCAAACAAAATTAAACTAGATGAAAAAATTACAGGGACTACTCCAGCCATATTAATTTTTAAAGGTAAAAAGCTATGATGCATCGCATGCATACGTTGAACTTGCTGACGACGAGCATAATAAACAATAATTTTACGTTGACTTTTCTCTATAAAAACTACTATAAAAATAGCAGTAAACATAATTAATAAAATCATAAAAAAGTGTAAAAAACTTAAATAATTAAAATGCATAACTGAAATAGTTTGTATTATAGAGGCCGGTAAAGTAGATACTATTCCAAAAAAAATAATTAAAGAAGTACCATTACCCAAACCTTTTTCTGTAATAAATTCTCCTAACCACATCAAAAAAACAGTCCCAGTCACTAAGCTAGTGACTGCTATTACATAAAAATAAAGATCTGTGAATATAAAAATATTTTGCATACCCGGAATAAACGGTAATCCAATAATTACACTAATAGATTGAATTATTGATAATAATACAGTTAAATATTTAGTATATTGATTAATTTTCTTATTTCCCGTATCTCCTTCTTTTTTTAAATTACGCAAATACGAAAAAATTAATGTCAATAACTGTATTATAATAGAAGAAGAGATATATGGCATCACTCCTAATGTAAATATCGAAACACGATTTAACGATCCTCCAGAAAACATATTAAACATTGTTAACAAAGAACTATTTTTATGGACTAAAAATTGTTCTAAAACTTTTATATTAACACCAGGAATAGGGATAAAAGACCCTATACGAAATATTATAATAGCTATAAAAACAAACCATATTCTTTTTTTTAAATTATATAATGTAGACATAATATATTTTCTATTAATGACAAGTTGTTTAGATAAACAATGATATATTTAATTTTGAATAGTACCTCCGGCTGATTCAATACAAAAACGAGCTCCTTTAGTTACAGTAATTCCAGAAATTACTACCGGTTTATCAATAAACCCTGATTTAATAATTTTAACATACTTAATATTTTTTTTAACCAAATTTAGTTTTTTTAAAAGAGAAATATCTACCTTTTTAAATTTATATAATTGATTTAATTCAAATAAACGAATTTCATCTACAAAAATTTTTTTCTTAGAAACAAAACCAAATTTTGGTAATCTACGATATAATGGTGTTTGACCTCCTTCAAAACTATTACGAATTTTTCCTCCAGATCGAGATTTTTGACCTTTATGTCCTCTACCTCCTGTCTTACCCAAACCTGATCCAATACCTCTACATACACGTTTTCTTTTTTTTTTTAAACATACTGAATTTGATAATAAATTTAAATACATAATTTATCCTTTTAACTTAACAGTTACCATATAAAAAACTTTTTTTATCATACCACGAATAGCAGAAGTATCTTCTCGTTCTACAATATCACCAATATGACGTAAACCTAATCCTTTCATAGTAGCTATATGCTTCGGTAGACGACCAATTTGACTCTTTGTTTGGGTTATAAAAATTTTTTTCATAAATAAATTCACCATTTTTTTTGTTAAATCTTAATAAGCGACTTACCAAGTTTTTTAGCAATCATATCCGGAGATCGAACCTTTTTTAAACCATTAATGGTTGCTCGAACTACATTTATTGGATTAGTAGATCCATATATCTTAGCTAAAATATTTTGAATACCAATAACTTCTAATACAGATCTCATCGCTCCTCCAGCAATAATTCCCGTACCTTCTGATGCAGGCTTCATAAATATATTAGATCCTGTATGAGAACCATACACAGAATGTTGAATTGTCTTATGGAATAATGGAATTAAAATCATATTTTTTCTTGCTTGTTCCATAGCTTTTTGAATCGCTGAAGGTACTTCACGAGCTTTTCCATAACCAAATCCAATTTTTCCGTTACCATCACCTACTACCGTTAACGCTGTAAAAGAAAAAATTCTTCCACCTTTAACTGTTTTTGATACACGATTTACGGAAATTAATTTTTCTTGTAATTCTACAGATAATTTTTTATCAAAATTCATATATATCTCCATTTTTAAAAAATTAAACCCGATATACGAGCTGATTCAGCTAATTCTTTTATTCGACCATGATATTTAAAACCAGAACGATCAAAAAAAACAGTTTTTATTCCTTTTTTTAATGCTCGTTGTGCAACTAATTGACCGATTATCTTAGCAGAATATTTATTACCGGTATAAACATCATTAATATTTAATTTTTTAAATTCTAATGTAGAAGCACATACAGATACTTTTGCTGTATCACGATAAATAATTTGCGCATATACATGTCTAGAAGTACGATGTACAACTAATCGAAACATACGACGACTAGAAATATTTTTACGTATTTTAGTATAACGTCTAATACGAGAATATTTTTTGCTTAATTTTCCTTTCATACTACTTTTTTTTCGCCTCTTTAATACGTACAACTTCGTTTAAATAACGAATACCTTTACCTTTATATGGTTCAGGAACACGATAAGATCGTATATTAGCAGCTACCTGTCCAACAAGTTGTTTATCTATTCCTGTTAAAATAATCTCATTTTGAGGTAATAAAATTACTTTTATTGTATTTGGAACCTTATAAATAATCGGATGTGAAAATCCTAAGTATAATTTTAAAACATTATTTTTTTCAATTATAACACGATAACCAATACCAATTAAATTTAATTGTTTTTTAAAACCAACTGTCACCCCTATAATCATAGTATAAATTAAAGAACGATAAGTACCAGCTTGCATCCAACCATATGATTCAGATAAATGATTATGTGAAAAAAATAAAGAATCATCTTTTCTGGTAATTTTAACACATTCATGTATTTTACGTTTTAACGAACCTAATGGTCCATTAATAGCAACTTCTAATTCAGAAAAAAAAATAGTTACATTTTTTGGAATCATTATAAATGATTTAGCAATACGAGACATTTTTATATTCCTCTACTCTAATAAGATAAATAATACTAATCCACATAACATATAACTTCTCCACCTAATCCTTTTTGTCGCGCAATTCGATCAGTCATAACTCCTCTTGATGTAGAAATAATAGCAATACCTAAATTATTCATTACAATAGGTAATTTATGCTTATTACAATATTGACGTAAACCTGGACGACTAACACGAGAAATATGCTCAATAACTGATTTTCCATTAAAATACTTTAAAAAAATTTTTAACTGCATAACATTTATATCTTGAATTTTATAATTATAAATATATCCTTCATATTTCAATACTTTTATAATATTTTCCTTCATTTTGGAAAAAGGAACAATTACAAAAATTTTATTTGCATTTTGACCATTACGAATACAAGTTAACATATCTGCTATTGGATCTTGCATACTCATAAAATATACCTTATATATTAAAAATAAATTAATTAAAAATACAATAATATCCTTTACCAACTCGCTTTAGTTAAACCTGGAATTTCTCCTCTCATAGCAGCTTCACGTAACTTCATACGACTTAATCCGAATTTACGTAAAAAAGCATGTGGGCGTCCAGTTTGTCGACAACGATTACGTTGTCGACATGGACTAGAATCTCGAGGTAAAGTTTGTAACTTTAACATAGCATTCCAACGATCTTTATCTAAAGATGTTTTAGATTTTATAATTTTTTTTAATTGAGATCGTATTGCATGATACTTTAATGCTAATTTAATTCTTTTAATTTCTCGTTCTTTCATAGATTGCTTAGCCATATAATTCACCATTTAATTTTATTTTTGAAAAGGAAAGTTAAATGCAACTAACAAAGATTCACATTCTCGATCTGATCGAGCATTCGTAGTAATAGTAATATCCATACCTCGAATAGAATCAATTTTTTCATAATTAATTTCAGGAAAAATAATTTGCTCACGAATACCTAAACTATAATTACCTCTTCCATCAAAAGATTTACGAGACATACCTCTAAAATCACGTATTCGTGGTATAGCAATAGTAATAAGTTTATCAAAAAAATCCCATTTTCTTCTACCCCTCAAAGTAACCTTACACCCAATAGGATATCCTTGACGAATTTTAAAAGTTGCAATGGATTTTTTAGCAATAGTGATAACTGGTTTTTGACCAGAAATCTGAGTTAAATCATTTATTGCATGTTCTAATATTTTTTTATCTGTTACTGATTTCCCTACACCCATATTTAAAGTAATTTTTTGAATTTGAGGAACAGCCATTACTGTAGAATAATTAAATTCATTCATTAGTTTAGGAACAACATCAGTAATATAATAACGATGTAATCTAGACATAAAAACCTTATTTTATTTTAATAGTTCTTCGTGAGTAGATTTATATCTACGTATTTTTTTACCTGAAACCCAAAAAAATTCTATTTTATCCATTTTATTGGTTTTTTGATTAAAAATTGATACATTAGATATATGAATAGGTGATTCTTTTACAATAATACCACCAATTTGCTGTCTTTCTGGAATTGCTTTCTGATGTTTTTTGACCATATTAATACCTTGTACAATTAACATATTATTACTACGATATATTTTTTTTACTATACCAATTTTACCTTTATCTCGTCCAGTTAATATGATTACTACATCGTTTAAATGTATTTTTGCAGCCATAATTTTATTTTCCTTGTTATAATACTTCTGGAGCTAAAGAGATAATTTTCATAAAAGATTCTGTCCTTAACTCTCGTGTAACTGGACCAAATATACGAGTTCCAATAGGTTGTCCAGTCGCATCATTTAGAATAACACATGCGTTATTATCAAAACGAATCATTGATCCATCTACTCTACGAATTCCTTTCTTAGTACGTACAATAACGGCTTTCATAACATCACCTTTTTTTACTTTACTACGAGGAATTGCTTCTTTAATCGCTACTTTTATAATATCTCCAATACTAGCATACCTCCGACGAGAACCACCTAATACTTTTATACACATAACCAAACGTGCACCAGAATTATCAGCTACATTTAAAACAGTTTGTACTTGAATCATATATATCCTTATAATTCTAAATTTATAAAATAAATAAATAATAAAGTAAAATACATATGTTAAAATAACATAATAGAAGACATGAAACTATCTATATGCAATTCTCATGCCTCCTTGTTATAAAAATAAAAAATTTTAAATTATAGATTTTTCTACAACACGTAATAAAGTCCAAGATTTTGTTTTAGATATTGGCCGACATTCATGTATTTCAACTAAATCTCCAATATTACAAACATCTTTTTCATCATGTACGCACAATTTTGTTCTTTTATTTATAAACTTACCATAAATAATATGTTTTACCCTACGATCTATAGCAACAATAACAGATTTTTGCATTTTATTGCTAGTCACATAACCTTGTAAAATATTTTTTTTTTTATTCATGATTTATTATTTATCCGATCTGTTAACAATGTTTTTATACGCGCAATCTTTTTTCTGACTTTTTTTATTAAATGTGTTTTTTTTAACTTTCCAGATGATAACTGAAGACGAATATTAAATTGTTCTTGTAATGATTCCAATAATTTTTTTTTTAAATCCTGTTCACTAATATTATATTCTCTAATATCATGCATAATTACTTTACCACTTTAGAAACAAAAATAGTTTTAATAGGCAGTTTAGATGACGCTAATTTAAATACAGATCGAGATTCTTCTTCTGATATACCTTCAACCTCATATAATATTTTACCGGGCTGTACTAATGCTACCCAATATTCAACATTACCTTTTCCTTTACCCATACGTACTTCTAGAGGTTTTTGTGTAATAGGTTTATCTGGAAAAATGCGAATCCACATTTTACCTTGACGTTTTACGGATCTTGTAATTGTTCTGCGAGCAGATTCAATTTGTCGAGATGTTAATCTACCTCTATCAATAGCTTTTAGACCATATGTACCAAAATTAATTTTATTATCTACAGACAAACCTCGATTTTTTCCTTTATGCATTTTACGAAATTTTGTACGTTTTGGTTGTAACATATACACCAATCTCCATAATGTTTATCTGCGATATTTTCGAGAAAACTTTTTCAGTGGACTAATTTTTTTTTTATCTTTCTTATGATTTAAAGTCGTACCACCTAATATTTCACCTTTAAAAATCCATACTTTTACACCAATTACTCCATATGTAGTATGTGCTTCTGAAGTACTATATTCAATATCTGCTCTTAACGTATGCAAAGGTACCCTACCTTCCCTATACCATTCTCTGCGTGCAATTTCTACACCACCTAATCGTCCACTTATTTCAACTTTAATACCTTTTGCTCCTTGACGAATAGCATTTTGTACAGAGCGTTTCATAGCTCTACGAAACATTATTCGTCTTTCTAACTGCGAAGCAATGTTATCAGCTACTAATTTAGCATCTAATTCTGGTTTTCTAATTTCTGAAATATTAATTTGAGCTGGTACACTAGTTAACTTAGAAACCTCAACACGTAATTTTTCAACATCTTCACCTTTTTTACCAATTACAATACCTGGTCTAGCTGTATATATTGTTAATTTAATACTTTTTGATAAACGCTCAATAATAATTTTCGATATTGAAGCTGTTATTAATTTTTTCATAATAAAACTACGAACTTTAAAATCACTATCTATATAATTAGGAAATTCCTTTTTGCTAGCAAACCAAATAGAATTCCATGATCTAATAATACCTAAACGCATACCATTAGGATGTACTTTTTGACCCATTATGATCCTCCAGAACGTTTAATATCAGATAAAATTATCGTCATGTGACTCGTTCGTTTTAAAATTCGATCTGCTCTACCCTTTGCACGAGGCATCATACGCTTTAAACTACTACCACTGTCAACAAAAATTTTTGAAATAATTAATATTTTTGAATCACAACCATAATTATGTTCAGCATTAGAAATTGCAGATTGTAACAATTTTTTTATTAAAAATGCTGATTTTTTATTTACATTTGATAAAATACGTAATGCTAATAATACATTTTTTCCGCGAACAATATCGGCAACAAGACGAATTTTTTGAGCAGAAGAACGAATTTGATTATACTTAGCTAATATATTCATATTATATTTTTTTATAGTTTATTTAATTGTTTTTTTAATTTTTTTATCTGCAGTATGTCCTTTATAAGTTCTCGTAATAGAAAACTCTCCTAATTTATGACCAACCATTTCTTCTGTAATAAATATAGGAATATGTTGACGACCGTTATGTACTAATATAGTTAAACCGATCATATTTGGAAAAATAGTAGATCTTCGAGACCATGTACGAACTGGTTTTTTTTTTTTATCTCTTAATGTTTTTTGAATCTTATTCAATAAATGAACATCAATAAAAGGACCTTTTCTAAGAGAACGTGGCATATATTTTCCTTATATAATTATTTTTTTCTGTGACGCACAATAAATCTTTCAGTTCGTTTATTACTTCTAGTTTTTTTACCTTTTGTTTTCAAGCCCCAAGGACTAACAGGATGTTTACCAAAATTTCTTCCCTCACCACCCCCATGTGGATGATCTACAGGATTCATCGCTGTACCACGTACTGTGGGTCTTATACCAAATCGACGACTAGCTCCAGCTTTACCTAAAATACGTAACATATGTTCTGCATTGCCCACTTCACCTATAGTAGCTCGACAATTTATATGAATTTTTCTTAATTCTCCTGATCGTAAACGAATAACAGCATATCGATCTTCTTTTGATATCAATTGCGCATAATTACCAGCAGATCGCGCAATTTGACCCCCTTTGCCAATTTTTATTTCAATATTATGTATAATAGTTCCAATTGGAATATTTTTTAATGGTAAAGCATTTCCTAACTTAATTAATACTGAATTTCCAGATTCTATAATATCACCTACTTTAATGCCTTTAGGCTCTAAAATATAATTTCTACTACCATCACGATATAATATTAGTGCTATATTAGATGACCGATTCGGATCATATTCAATTCTTTGAACAACTGCTTTAACGTTATCTTTACATCGTTTAAAATCAATAAAACGATATAATTTTTTATGTCCACCACCTATATGACGCATAGTTATACGGCCATAATTATTTCTACCTCCCGTTTTGTTTTTTTTTTGTAATAAAGGAGCATAAGGTCTTCCTTTGTATAAATTAGGATGAACAACTTTTATTACATGACGTCTACCGGGCGATGTTGGTTTACATTTGACAATTACCATAGAAACTCCTTATTCTATTTACTTAGAATGACCTAAAAACTCCAAATTTTGACCTGATCTTAAAATTATATATGCTTTTTTCCAATCACTACGCTTAAATGCTTTATTTTTTTGACGTTTTCTTTTACCTTTAACAATAAGTGTATTAATCTTATATACTCTAACATTAAAAAGTTTTTCAATAGCTGATTTAATTTCAAATTTTGTAGAATTCTTTAATACTTTCACTACTACAGTACTATTCTTTTGTATATTATCTGATGTCTTATCAGAAATATGCGGCGCTAATATTATTTTTAATAATCTTTCTGTAAGAATCATTGAAACATAGCCTCAATTTTTTTAATTGCTGATATTGTTATCAATACATTATCATATGATATCAAACTAACGGGATTAATAGAATGTACATTTAAAACACAAACATTATATAAATTTCTAGACGCGTAAAATAAATTACGACAAATACTATCTGTAATAATTAAAACACGTTTAAAATTCATAGAGTGTAATTTTTTAAATAAAAATTTTGTTTTGAAATCTTGTACATAAAACTCTGTAAATAAAAATAAACGATTTTGTCTAATTAATTCCGAAAAAATACTCTTTATAGCGCCTTGATACATCTTTTTATTTATTTTTACAAGATACTTTTTAGGCTTCGCAGCAAATGATACACCACCTGATCTCCAAAGAGGGCTCCTTAACGATCCTGAACGAGCTCTACCTGTTCCCTTTTGTCTCCACGGTTTTTTTCCTGATCCAGATACTTCTGATCTACTTTTTTGAGCTTTGCTACCTTGTCTTTTACGAGTTAAATATGCAACTGTGATTTGATGAACAAGCGGTTCATTAAATGAAACATTAAAAATATTTTCAGACAACATATATGTTGTACCTGTGTCATAACACATTACTTCCATATTTTGATACTCCTTTATTTTTCCTTAACAGAAGGATTTAATATCAAATCTCCACCAATAGAACCAGGAACAGAACCTTTAATTAAAATTATTTTTTTAATATCATCGATTTTTATTACTTGTAAATTTTGAATAGTAACACGTACATGACCCAAATGACCGGACATTTTTTTTCCTTTAAAAACATGACCAGGAGTTTGATTTTGACCAATAGATCCAGGAACACGATGAGATAAAGAGTTACCATGAGTGGCATCTTGCATCCTGAAATTCCAACGTTTCACTGTACCCGAAAAACCTTTTCCTTTAGTTATACCTGTAACATCTACTTTTTTAACATGATTAAACGAACTAACTTTTATTACTTGACCACATTTAAATTGTGATATAGTGTTACATTTAAATTCCCATAAACCCCTACCAACAGGTACATTGTATTTAATAAAATGACCTTGTTCTGGCTTTAAAATACTATTTTTTTTTTTCGTTCCAGTAGTAACTTGAATAGATTCATAACAATCAGTTTTTAAAGATTTAATCTGTACTACAACGTTGTCAAGTATTTCAATAACAGTTACAGGAACAGATGAATTATCATCTGTAAAAATACGTGTCATTCCTAATTTTTTACCCACTAAACCTATCATGGCTTATTTGCCCTTATTAGTTAACACTTAATATTTATAATAATTTTAATTTAACCTAAACTAATTTGAACATCAACACCTGCAGCTAAATCTAAACGCATTAACGCATCAACTGTTTTTTCTGTTGGTTCCACAATATCAATCAAGCGTTTATGAGTTCTAATTTCATATTGATCACGAGCATCTTTATTAACATGTGGTGATATTAAAATAGTAAATCGTTCTTTTCGGGTTGGTAAAGGAATTGGTCCTAATACTTTAGCTCCCGTACGTTTTGCTGTATCTACAATTTCTGTAGTAGATTGATCAATTAAACGATAATCAAAAGCTTTTAAACGAATACGAATTCTTTGATTCTGCATAAATACAGAACTCCTTATTTAAATAAAACCTACCTTTATTAAGGTAATTAAATAAAATTATTATTTTTTTTAATTATATAATTATCAAAAATAATAATAAGCTCAAAATTATTGAACTTGTAAAAAATTAATTAATTTCCATCAAAAAATAATTAATATATAACATATAAATATGTCAAGAAAAGAGATAACACTCTATTCTTGACAAAATGTCAAAATATTGATATATAATAAAATTTATATTAAAATTATGCAATCACTTTTGTGACTACACCTGCTCCAACTGTACGTCCTCCTTCTCGAATTGCAAAACGTAATCCTTCTGCCATTGCAATAGGATGTATTAAGCTAACAACCATTTTTATATTATCTCCAGGCATTACCATTTCTACATTATCAGGTAATTCAATAGAACCTGTAACATCAGTCGTACGAAAATAAAATTGAGGACGATACCCTTTAAAAAATGGAGTATGTCTTCCACCTTCCTCTTTAGATAAAACGTATACTTCAGATTCAAATTTTAAATGAGGATGAATAGTACCGGGTTTTGCAAGAACTTGTCCACGTTCAATATCATCACGTTTTGTACCCCTTAACAAAATTCCAACATTTTCTCCAGCACGACCTTCATCTAATAATTTGCGAAACATTTCAACTCCTGTGCATATTGTTTTAGTAGTAGATTTTATTCCAACAATTTCAATTTCTTCACCTACCTTAATAACACCTCGTTCAATACGTCCAGTTACCACTGTACCTCTTCCGGAAATCGAAAAAACATCTTCTATTGGTAATAAAAATGGTTCATCAATTGCTCTAATCGGTATAGGAATATATGTATCTAAGTAATTTGCTAACTCAATAATTTTATCCTCCCAAATTTTTTCACCTTCTAAAGCTTTTAGTGCAGATCCTCGAACAATTGGGATATCATCTCCGGGAAAATCATATTGTGTTAATAAATCACGAACTTCCATTTCAACTAATTCTAACAACTCTTCATCATCTACCATATCACACTTATTCAAAAAAACGATAATATGAGGTACACCCACTTGTCTACCCAACAAGATATGTTCTCTAGTTTGAGGCATCGGACCATCAGTTGCTGCTACAACTAATATCGCACCATCCATTTGAGCAGCACCAGTAATCATATTTTTTATATAATCTGCATGACCCGGACAATCCACATGAGCGTAATGACGAATTTTAGTATCATATTCAACATGTGATGTATTAATAGTAATTCCTCTAGCTTTTTCTTCTGGAGCATTATCGATTTGTTCAAATGCACAAGCTGTACCACCAAATCTCTTAGATAAAACAGTCGTAATTGCCGCTGTTAAAGTAGTTTTGCCGTGATCTACATGTCCAATAGTTCCTACATTAATATGTGGTTTAGAACGATTAAATTTTTCTTTTGACATTATTTCATCCTTAATGATTTAAATGATATTTATAAAAAATTATCATAAATTATTATTATAATTGATATATATTAAACTTATCGATTCGAAATAATTGAATCACAAATTATATCAGGTGCTTCTGTATATTTCATAAATTCCATAGAATAAGAAGCTCTACCTTGTGTTTGAGATCGTAAATCAGTTGCATAACCAAACATTTCTGATAAAGGAATATATGCCTTAATATTTTTACCTCCAATAGCATCATCAGTCATACCTTCAATAATTCCACGTCGTCGATTAATATCTCCAATAACATCACCCATATATTCTTCAGGAGTTTCTACTTCTACTTGCATAATTGGCTCTAATAAAATTGGATTAGCTTGCTTAAACGCTGATTTAAACGCATAAGAAGCCGCTAATTTAAAAGCTAATTCAGAAGAATCAACATCATGATATGAACCATCATGCAAACGAATTCCAATATCTACAACAGGATATCCTGCTAAAGGACCTGATTTTAACTGTTCTTGAATACCTTTATCAATAGCAGAAATGTATTCTCCTGGAATTGCACCTCCTTTAATATCATTTATAAAAGAATATCCAGAAGAACTATTTGATTGTAAAGGAAAAATATCAATTACAACATGTCCATATTGACCTCGTCCTCCTGATTGTTTAATATGTTTACCAGAAATATTAAAAACCTTTTTTAAAATTGTTTCACGATATGCAACTTGTGGTTTTCCTATATTAGCATCTACCTTGAATTCACGTTTCATACGATCAATAATAATTTCTAAATGTAATTCTCCCATACCCGCCACAATAGTTTGATTAGACTCATTATCTGTCCATACCCGAAAAGAAGGATCTTCTTTAGCTAATCTATTTAATGCTAATCCCATTTTTTCTTGATCTACTTTTGTCTTAGGCTCTACAGCAATTGAAATTACTGGTTCAGGAAAATCCATTTTTTCTAAAATTATAGGATATTTTATATCACATAACGTATCACCGGTCGTAACATTTTTCAAACCTATTGCTGCAGCAATATCTCCTGCTCGTACTTCTTTAATTTCTTCTCGTTTATTTGCATGCATTTGAACAATTCGACCAAATCGTTCAGTATGATTTTTAACAGAATTTAAAACTACATCTCCAGATCGAACAATCCCAGAATAAACACGAAAAAAAGTTAAATTTCCAACAAAAGCATCAGATGCAATTTTAAAAGCTAAAGCAGAAAAAGGTTGTTTATCATCAGATTTACGATTAGAATTGATATAATTTTTATTTTTTATATACTCTTTAGTATCATCAATATCTTGAGGTGAAGGTAAATAATCAACAATCGCATCTAATAACGCTTGTACACCTTTATTTTTAAAAGCTGATCCACATGTTATTAAAGTGATTTCATTATTTAAAGATCTAATCCTTAATCCTTTTTTAATATCTTGTTCTTCTAAATATTCGTTTTGTAAATATTTTTCCATTAGTTGATCATTTGCTTCAGCTGCAATTTCTACTAAATTCATGTGCCATTTTTTAGAAACAGATACTAATTCTTTTGGAATATCAATATATTTAAAAGTTATACCTTGGTCTTTATCAGACCATTTAATTGCTTTCATTTTCACTAAATCAACAACACCTTTAAAATGTTCTTCTGCACCAATAGATAATTGAATAGGAACCGCTATAGTATTCAATCGTATATGAATTTGATTAACTACTTTTAAAAAATCAGCACCCATTCGATCCATTTTATTAATAAATGCAATCCTAGGTACTTTATATTTATTAGCTTGTCTCCAAACAGTTTCTGATTGAGGTTGAACACCACCAACCGCACAATAAATCATCACAACTCCATCTAATATTCTCATTGATCGTTCTACTTCAATAGTGAAATCAACATGTCCAGGAGTATCAATAATATTAATTCTATGTGATAAAAATTGATTAGCCATTCCTGACCAAAAAGTAGTAGTTGCTGCTGAAGTAATTGTAATACCACGTTCTTGTTCTTGTACCATCCAATCCATTGTAGCGGCACCATCGTGAACTTCACCAATTTTATGATTAATTCCAGTATAAAATAATATACGTTCTGTTGTAGTTGTTTTTCCAGCATCAATGTGCGCACTAATACCAATATTTCGATATTGAGTAATCGGTGTTATACGTGCCATAAAATCCTCGTATTATTATAATTTTATTATAAACAAATAAAATTTATTTATAAAATAAAAAAATACTTATTAAAATTAAAATTACCAACGATAATGTGCAAAAGCTTTATTAGCATCAGCCATTTTATGGACTTCTTCACGTTTTCGTACAGCTAAACCTTTATTTTCTACAGCATCTAATAATTCATTTGTTAATCGAACTGCCATAGATTTATCTGTACGTTTACGAGCTGCAGATACAATCCAACGCATTGCTAAAGCATTTTTTCTAACAGGACGAACTTCTATTGGAACTTGATACGTTGACCCTCCGACACGACGTGATTTTACTTCTACAGAAGGTTTAACATTATCTAAAGCAAGCATAAAAACATCTAATTCTTTCTTTTTTAATTTTTCAGATAAAATCGATAAAGCCGAATAAACAATGTTTTCTGCAATAGATTTTTTACCATCAATCATCAATATATTAATAAATTTAGCTAATAATTCTGAAGAAAATTTCGGATCAGGTAAAATTTTACGTTGACCTATTATACGACGACGAGGCATAATTAGACTCCTTTATAATATTTATACTTTTATTTTTTTAACACCATATTTTGATCGACTTTTTTTTCGATCTTTAACACCAGAACAATCTAAAGAACCTCTTACAACATGATATCGAACACCTGGCAAATCTTTTACTCTTCCTCCACGAATCAAAATAACAGAATGTTCCTGTAAATTATGACCCTCTCCTCCAATATATGCGGTAACTTCATAACCATTAGTTAACCTAACACGACATACTTTTCTTAATGCGGAATTTGGTTTTTTAGGAGTTGTAGTATATACTCGTGTACATACACCTCTTTTTTGAGGACAACCTGATAATGCTGGTACATTAGTTTTTACTGATTTTCTTAATCTAGGATTACGAACTAATTGATTAATTGTAGACATATATTTTCCAAAATATTCTATGTTAGCATTAATATCATATATTTTAATATTAAATTAAAAATAAAAAATCAATTAAGATATATTTATATTAATTTAATTAGTAATAAATAAATCACCAAGTTATATTTCTATCATGACCAGCTGTTAAATAAACGAAATTTTGATAATTTGATACAATTAAATTATTTTTTTTAGCTATATCCAATAATCCTCTTGCAGATAAATCATCTTCTAAAAAATAGACTAAATTAAAACTATCATGTATTTTTTTAAAATAATAATTATTTATCAAACCTAGTATTACACCATCTTGAATACAAATTAAATCATCAAATATTGAACTAAATGATAGTAACGAGGATAAAGATACGTTATATGGAGAATTTAATAAAATATGTAACATAATTTTAATTTTCACCATTTAAAAATAAAATCAAATTGATTAATTTTTTTTTTAAGACAAGAACTATTTAAAAATTTTACTGGTAATAAAAAATTATCATTATCTCTTAAACCACGTTGATACGCTGATTTTTTACAAAAAAAAAATTTTTTATGTCATATAACAATAAAATTTTAAAAGAAAGAGAATAATTATGTAAATAAATTAATTCTGGTTTTTGATATCGCATTAATTGTAATACACCATCATCAATAAAAAAAAGAGAAATTTTCTTACAAAATAAAGAATAAGAAATAATAAAATCTAATCCTTCTTTACTACAAGTATCACCATGTGGAGCATGAGAAAAAATAAAAGCAATTGATTTCATAAAATTAATTTTGATATTATAATTAAAATTGTATAATACGATCACTATCATGTATGGAATACGATAATTCACTTAAAGTCATCCACTGAAACGAAGAAGAAAAATTACTTTTAATCTTTTTAATCTTATTTATAGATTTATGTAATAAAATCCCTCTCCTATAGGAAGAACTAGGACACACACATAACGGAATATTATATTTTTTTTTTAAATTTATCCATCCATTCAATATATTAAATTCATTTTCTGGAGGATAAATCATACAGTTAGCGTTATATACACCTGAAGCATAAAAAAAAACTTTTTTTATATAAAAATTTGATAAAATAATTGACTTTATAAATAAAAAAGCAGTTATAGCATTTTGAGTACCATAAGGTAAACCGGTTACAAACACAATATAACGCATATTTTAACCGTAATAATAAATTTTATAATAAATATATGTATTATTTTTAAATATAATAAAAATAATTAATTTTATTATTGTCAAAATAATAATATATTACAATTTTTTATAAACATACATAAATATTAAATAAAAAAACTAATATTTTTAACTTAAAAAATATATTAGAATACAAAAATATATTATACTTGAAAAAATAATTAAATATTATAATTATTTTATATAATATTCAAATATTTTTATTTATTATTTCAATGCTTGTAGAATATTAAAAAAATTTTTTTGACTATAAATTAACGATTTTTTTGAACCAAATCTAAGAATATCAATTAAATAATCTTCATCTTTTCGAAATTTAAAATATAACTTTTGTATTTTTAAAATTCTATCACAAACAATATCCGATAATTGTTCTTTAAAATCAAAATATCGATAATTTTTAAATTCATCTTCAAGCACAGAGATATTTTTTTTCGTTAAAAAAGATAAAATCAATAATAAATTAGAAATACCTGGTTTATTAAAAATATCATATTTTATCCGAGATAAAGGATCCGAATCAGTTAATGAATGTAATAATTTAAATCGTATTGTATCAAGACTATCTAATAGAAAAATTGTATTATTTATATTGTTATCTGATTTTGACATTTTTTTTGTTGGTTCTTGTAACGCCATAATTTTACATTGCCTTGAAAAATCTAAAATATCTGGAATAATAAAAATATCTCCATATATAGAGTTAAAACGACGAGCAATTTTTTGAACTAATTCAATATGTTGTTTTTGATCTAAACCAACAGAAACACAATTTGTCTGATATAATAAAATATCTGCAGCCATTAATACAGGATAACAAAATAAAGATAAATTAATACGTGTCTTATTTATCGATAATTTTTTTTTAAATTGTGTCATACGTGATAATTCACCAAAATATACAAAATTACTTAAAATCCAATATAATTGACTATGCGTATAAACATCAGATTGTACAAAAATTGTACTATCATTCGGATTAACTCCACAAGACAAATATAATGCGACCATATCTAATATGGTAGTTGAAAAACTATTTTTTATATAATTATTATTTCTTGAAGTTAAAGCATGTAAATCAGCAATACAAAAAAAACATTGGTACGTTTTTTGTATAGTTTTCCAATTACACATAGTTCCGCAATAATTACCAAGTGTAAGTAATCCGGTTGGTTGAATTCCTGTAAACATTACATCTCGTTTTTTAACATTGAACATGTGTTAATAATCCTTAAAAATTATATTTATATATATAAAATATATTTACTTACATAAATTATTATAGATTCATGTTAAATAACAATATTTTTAAGATCTTGTATAGTTTTTAAATAATCTTTAGAATGAAAAATAGTAGATCCAATAACTAAATAATCAGCACCTGATTGAATTATCGAAACAATATTTGATAAATTAATACCCCCATCAACTGATAATATAATATTTTTTTTATTTTTATTAATTAAATATCGTACATGTTGAATTTTTTTCAAAATATAAGATAAAAATACTTGACCGCCAAAACCGGGATTCACTGTCATAATTAAAATTAAATCTAAATCATTTATTATATAATCTAAATAATGTAAAGAAGTAGCAGGGTTTAAAGCTATACCAACCCTACAACCAATATTTTTAATCAACCGTATTGTTTTATCTAAATGAATAGTAGATTCGGGATGAATAGTAATAAATTTCACATTTAAATCAAAAAATAATGGAATTAAAGAATCTACAGGAGAAGCCATTAAATGTACATCAAATAAAGCTGGAATTTTATTCTCTTTAATTGACTTTAGTAAAATAGGACCCATGGTTAAATTAGGAACATAATGATTATCCATTACATCAAAATGAATTAAATTGCATCCAGCACGTATCATAGTCTTTATTTCACGACCTAAATAGCAAAAATTTGCAGATAAAATAGACGGAACAATTAAAAACTTTTTCATGAATTTCCTCAATTACAATTAATATATTCTTTTTTATAATAAATTAATTACTTTTTATAACCTTTATTAGATTAATTTAATAAAATATCATATATAATAATTACAATAATAAAAATTAAAATTTATATATTTGTTTCTGACATTGTTGAATAGAATTCAATAATATAGACTCTTTTACAGATGAAACTAATTGAACTCTTCCAATAGATATCGGAATAACTAATCTCATTGTTCTATTTAATACCTTTTTATCACGTAACATTAATAAAATATAATCATCCGGTAACATTTGTTTAGGTCCTTTAATCGGTAATCCAGCATTATAAAAAATTTTTACTATTCTAAAAAAATCATACTTATTTAATAAATTTAATTGAACAGATAAATATGCCGACATAATAATACCTGCAGATACCGCATAACCATGTAACCATTTTCCATATCCGGTATATGTTTCAATAGCATGCGCAAAACTATGCCCTAAATTTAAAAAAACCCGTACATCATTTTCTTTTTCATCATTCTCAATAACACGAGTTTTAAGCTCACAACATTTTTTTATGCAAAATAATAATTCTTCTTCTTGCAAATTTAATACTTTTAATAAATTTTTTTCTAACCAAACAAAAAATTCTTTATCAAAAATAATAGCGTATTTTATAATTTCAGCCATTCCAGATAGAATATGTTTTCGAGGTAATGTAGATAGAAAATTTATATCAATAAAAACACCTTTAGGTTGCCAAAACGAACCTATCATATTTTTCCCTAATTTATGATTTACACCTGTTTTTCCGCCTATAGAAGCATCTACTTGTGCCAATAAAGTTGTTGGAATCTGAATAAAATTAACTCCTCTTTGATATATTGAAGCTACAAAACCAGTTATATCTCCAATAACTCCACCTCCTAATGCAATTAGCGTAACGTCACGACCATACGATTTATTTAATAAAAAATGTATAATATCTTCAACTACCTGTAAATTTTTATAACATTCTCCATCCTTAATAATAAAAAATGGCACATTTCTTATAATATTATTGATATAAATATATTTTTTTTTTAAAATAATATTTTTTATAGTGTCATTAGTAATAATGACACTATTATTTTTTTTTGAAAAAATAGTAGATATAGATATATTTGATGATAATTTATTATAAATGTGTATATCATAACTATTATTATCTAAACTAACCCTAATTTTATATACCATAACTATTCAACTCGTATGTTGTTAAAACTCAATTTAACTAAAATGTTAATCAATGTTTAATCATACGATAAAAATATCGTATAATATTAGATGTAATTAATGATATACTTTGATTTTGTGTATCAATTATAAAATCAGAAACATTTTGATATATTGGATCCCGTATTTTAGATAATGATTTTAGTATTTTTTCATTTTCACTATGAATATCTGACAATAACGGTCTTTTTTTATCTAAACGCGTTCTAACTAATTGCTCTTCAACTGTGGTTCGAAGATATACCACAATTCCTCTAGAAGTTAAAAAATTTCTTGATTTTATAGAAATTATCGACCCGCCACCCGTAGACAATATTATACCTGTTTTATTAGTTAATTCATTAATAATTTTTTCTTCTCGTATACGAAACTCAGATTCACCTTCTACATCAAAAACCCAATCTATATCTACTCCTGTTCTTTTTTCAATCTCAAAATCAGAATCATAAAATTTCATATTTAAAATACGAGATAAATGACGACCAATAGTACTTTTACCAGCTCCCATAGGACCAATTAAAAAAATATTTTTTTTCTTATATTCATTCATAGAGACTCCTAAAATAGGATTTAATCATTAAAATAAATTAAAAATAATATTAAAATAAAAGTATTACATATATAATATATATACTGTCATAAATTTATTAAATTGATAAAAAACTTGATTTTAAAAATAATATTTTATATTATAAATAATATAAAATATTATACTATAATATAAATAATTGGTGAGATGTCCGAGAGGCTTAAGGAGCATGCTTGGAAAGTATGTATATGATAAAAACGTATCAAGGGTTCGAATCCCTTTCTCACCAAAAAAAAATTAATTTAATTATATATAAATTATTATTTATATATAATTAATTTGATTTAAAATAAATATATTAACTAATAATATGAGTGTTGACCCGAAATATGATTAGTTACATCTTCTATTCTAGAAATTTCAGGAAAATATTTAATTAATTCTTTTTCTATTCCAATTTTTAAAGTAGTGTCTATCATAGAACATCCGTTACAACCACCTAAAAATTTTAAAAAAACTACTCCTAAACTATTTACTTTAATTAAAGTAACAGAACCACCATGCAGTGATAATTTTGGATTAATTTCAGTATATAAAAAATTCTTTATCTTACATTCTAATTTAGAAAATTTTTTTGATTGTTTTAATAACTTTGCATTTGGAGCATTTAAAGTAATTTGCGAACCAAGATCATTTTTAATAAGATCTATTTTAGAGTTTTTTAAAAATGGTACTAAATATTTACGAAAATAAATCTTAAATTCGATATAAGAAATTTTTTTATCTTTAATAACATCAATATCTTGATACTCACAATACGACATACCACATTCAGCGTACATAGTACCAGGCGAGTTCACAAAAATTCTAATATTCGTTCCTTCTTTTTGTTTAGATAATAAATTAATTATATATTGTTTAGCTAAATCAGATATTGTAATCATAGAATTTTTCTACATAATATGTTATTGTATAATATAAAAATAAATAATTTTATATCTTTAATAAATAAAAGATATAAAATACTATATTTATGAACATCATCGATAAATTTATAACTATATTTATAGCTATATCAACAAAATGGAAAAAATAATATATCAGTCTATATTTGGAAAAGGTAAAATACATCTAGTATTCTTACATGGATGGGGTTTACATTCAATTGTTTGGGATAAAATTATTCCTATATTACAACCATATTTTACTTTACATATCATTGATTTACCCGGATTCGGAAAAAATATTAATTGTCCAATTATGAATTTTGATCAACTATCTAGTTATTTATTAAAAATAGTAAAATTTAAATCTATTTGGTTAGGATGGTCAATGAGCGGGTTAATTATACATCATTTAGGATTACACTATCCACATAAGATACATGCAATAATTTATATCACATCATCACCATTTTTTATACAAAAAAAAAAATGGCTAGGAATACCAATTTATAAATTAAAATCTATAAAAAAAAATATTCTAAACAATTATAAAAAATTTTTAACGCAATTTATTCTAGTACATGTTTTAAATATTAATAAAGTTAATATACACAATATTAAAATAAAAAAATTTTTTTTAAAAAAATATCCTAATCCAAAAAAAAAAGCAATTGAAATAGGATATCAATGGTTAACAAAAATTGATTACAGAAGTAAAAAATTATCTAAAAATATTCCAATATTACAAATATATGGAGAATTAGATGATCTTGTACCTAAACAAATATACCGAAAAATAAAATATTCACGAATAAATTATAATTCCGTTATTATAAATGGCGCCAAACATGCACCATTTTTATCGCATCCTAATACTTTTTGTAATATTTTATATAAATTCATAAAAAATATATATTTAATATAATTAATAATAATATATGCATAACATATATCATTATATATACAATATATATTGTAACTCAAAACTTAAAAAGGAATATCTTCATCATCAAAATCAATCTTAGAAGTTGTATCGATTAAATGAGATTTATTTTTAAATTCATCAGAAATGTTATGAGATACTTTTTCAATAGGTATTGATTTGGATAAATTATTTTCACTAGATATATCTTGCATTTCAGAATCAGATAATGATGATACATTATTCATATTACGAGATCCTAACATTTGCATAGAACCAGTTACACTAACTATTATTTCTGTAGTATAACGATCAAGTCCGTTTTGATCTTTCCATTTACGAGTTTGTAAAGATCCTTCAATATAAACTTGCGATCCTTTTTTTAAATATTGACCAGAAATTTCAGCAAGCTTTCCAAATAAAACGACACGATGCCATTCAGTTTTCTCTTTTGTTTCACCGGTATTTTTATCTTTCCAAATATCAGAAGTCGCTAAATTAATATTTACTACCGCACCTCCGTTAGGCATGTACCGTACATCTGGATTTTGTCCTAAATAACCAATCAAAATTACTTTATTTACGCCTCTACTTGCCATACGTTTTAACCTAAATATAATTAATATAGATATATAATAATCTTAAATTATACCACAAAATAAAGAATAATTTAATTATACTAAATATTTTTATAAAATATAATTTATATAATAAATATTTTAATTAAATAAAAAATAATAAAAAATTAAAAATTATTTTTTATATATCAACATAAATTAAAATAAAAATATTTTTAAAAATAATAATTTTTTAAAAAAATTATACCCCTTACTCCATAAAATATAGATATATACAATGCAAATAAAATATTCAAATAAATTTTCTGTCGCGCCTATGCTAAAATATACTGATAGACATTGTCTATTTTTTTATAGACAACTTACAAAATATACCTTGTTATATACTGAAATGATTACTACCAATGAAATGCTTTGTAATAAAAAATTATTTAAAAAAAAACAAATTAAAAATATTAATCCATTAGCTATTCAATTAGCCGGAAATAATCACATTCATTTTAAAAAATGCGCAAAAATAGCATATTTATTAGGATTTAGTGAAATAAATTTAAACATTGGATGTCCTTCTAAACATGCTCAACACGGTAATTTTGGTATATGTTTAATGCACAAACCAAAATTAGTATATCATTTAATAAAATCTATATATTTTACTGTACCAGTTCCTATTAGTATTAAAATTAGAATAGGAACAAATAAATGCCATCACTATAAGTTTCTTAAAAACTTTATTCAACTAGTATCTAAAAATAAATATTGTAAAAAATTTATCATACACGCTAGAATTGCAGATCTTAACATTAATAGTCCAAAAAAAAATCGTAATATACCTAAATTAAATTATCAATATGTTTATCAAATTAAAAAAGATTTTCCAAATTTAAAAATTATTTTAAATGGAGGTATTAAATCTATTGAAGAAATACAACAACATTTAAATCATGTTGATGGTATTATGATGGGTAGAGAAATATATAAAAATCCACTTTTATTAAATCAAATAGATGAAAAAATTTTTTTACAAAAAAAAAGAATCAAAATTAAACAATGTTTGAAAAATATGTTGAAATATATTATTAAGGAAAAAAAAAACGGAACAAAAATTATTCATATAATTAAACATATGTTAAATATCTTTCATAATCAACCATATTCAAAAAAATGGAAATTATATATTACACAATACATACATCATCAAAGTGATATACATTATTTATTTAATAAAATATACAAAATATTTAATAAAAATTAAAATAATATTATTATTTAAAAAACTTAAAAATAATAATTTGTATTTAATTAAAAATTAACCTATTAATTAAAATATTCATATATATTTAAAAATTTATGCAAGAGAATCAATTATTTATGATAGATTTAATAAAAAATAAAAAAATATTTAAAATACCTCCACATTCATTAGAAGCAGAACAATCTGTATTAGGAGGATTAATGTTAGATAATCAACAATGGGATATAATTTCTGAATATATTATTACCGAAGATTTTTATAGTCGACAACATCAATTAATTTTTTGCGAAATGAAATACTTAATTGAAAAAGGATCTCCTATAGATTTAATTACCTTATCAGAATCATTAGAACAAAAAGGAGAATTAAATAATGTAGGGAGATTTTCTTATCTAGCAGAGATTTCTAAAAATACACCTAGTATTAGTAATATAATTTCCTATGCAGAAATTATACGTGAAAGAGCAATTATACGAGAAATTATTTTAACTGCTCATAATATTGCGCATGCAGGATATTACCCAAAAGGACGAACGAGTATAGAATTACTTGATTATGCTGAATCTAGTGTATTTAAAATTTCAGAAACACGTACAACCGATGGTAGTGGTCCAAAAAATATAGAAAAAATTTTAGATACCACCATTCAATCTATTGAAAAACTTTTAAAAAAACCCCACGACGGAATAACAGGATTAAATACAGGATACCATGATTTAAATAAAAAAACATTTGGATTACAGCAATCAGATTTAATAATTATTGCTGCTCGACCATCAATGGGTAAAACAACATTCGCGATGAATTTATGCGAAAATACTGCTATGTTATACGAAAAACCAATTTTAATCTTTAGTCTAGAGATGCCCGGAGAACAAATTATGATTCGTATGCTTGCTTCGTTATCAAGAGTGAATCAATCTAAAATCCGAACCGGTCAATTAAATGATGAAGAATGGAGTAGAATATCTAGCACAATAAACATTTTACTAAAAAAAAAAAATATCTATATAGATGATTCATCTGGATTAACTCCAAATGAAGTTCGTTCTCGTTCACGTAAAATATATAGAGAAAATAATGGATTAAGTTTAATTATGATTGACTATCTTCAATTGATAAAAATACCAGCATTATCAGGAAATAGAACTTTAGAAATAGCTGAAATTTCTAGAACATTAAAATCATTAGCTAAAGAATTAAATATTCCAATTATCGCTTTATCACAATTAAATCGATCTCTTGAACAAAGATCTGATAAAAGACCTGTCAATTCAGATCTTAGAGAATCAGGTTCTTTAGAACAAGATGCAGATCTAATTCTATTTATTTATAGAGATGAATTATATCATGAAAACAGTGAATTTAAAGGTATCGCAGAAATTATAATTGGTAAACAAAGAAATGGGCCGACAGGTACTATACGGTTAACATTTAACGGACAGTGGTCTAGATTTGATAATTATACAAACCAACAATACCATTTTTAAAATTTAAAAATAATCATAAATTAATACTTATAATCATAAAATGAATATGTATATTTAAATAAAATAAAAAAATAAATTATAATTATTTTAATTTAAAATCAATTTATTTAAAAACACTTTTCATATTATATTTATATTTATAAATATTATTATTAAATAATCTAATATTAACGTTATGCACTCTATCAAATTTTTTATCAAAAATACAAAAATATGAAATATATATTTCAATAATATTCATTAAACATAAAAATTATGACTATGTTATAGTATATAATATATTATTTATAATTACTAGAAAATATACTAAAAATATGGTATATATAATATACGTAGTCATGATTTAAAATCATTAAAATATATAAAAAAATAAAAATATTTAAATTTATTAAAACAAAAATTACATGATTATTTTATCTTTCGATTATGGCACTAAAAATATTGGTCTAGCTATAGCCGAAACAAACCTAAATTACTCAGTTCCAATCAAATCCGTAATACATGATAAAAAAAATATTTTTTGGAATAAAATTGATGAAATAATAAATTATTGGAATCCAAAATATATAATTATTGGTTATCCTTACAAAATAAAAAAAAAAATAAATAAAAAAATTAAAAAATTTAGCTACCTATTAAAAACAAAATATAATAAAAATATTTTCTTATATAATGAAAATTATTCAACTAAAGAAGCTGAATTTTTTTCAAATAGTTATATAAAAAAAAAAAATAATTCATATTGTATACACTCTATTGCTGCAAAAATAATTCTTGATAGTTGGTTAAACAATAATTTTCATTAATATAATATATTTATTTTTTCAAATCAATATATTTTTATATAAAAAATCAAAATAATCATTATTATTATAATATTTACTTTAAATGATAATTAAATTTTATGCACAATAAAAAATTATATACATTACCTCCCATCAGCTTATATATCCATATACCATGGTGTTTAAAAAAATGTCCATATTGTGATTTTCATTCATATAAATACTCACAGAGTATATCAGAAAAAAAATATATAAAACATATTATACGAGATCTAAAAAATGATAAAAAAATCATATCTAATAGATCTATTAAATCAATTTTTATTGGAGGTGGTACACCAAGTTTATTAAAAAGTAAAACTTTACTATATTTACTTACAGAAATAAAAAAAAATATATCTATTTCAAAAAAAATAGAAATATCTATAGAAGTTAATCCAGATATAAATCAAAAAAATAAATTACTAGAATATTATCAAGCAGGAATTAATAGATTCTCAATAGGTATACAAACATTTAATACAAATTTACTCGCAAAAATTGAACGAAAATATAATAAAAAAAAAGCTATAAAACTAATTAATTCTATAAATCATATATCTCATAAAAATTTAAATATAGATCTAATGTATGGACTTCCTGAACAAACTATTGAAAATGTTTTAGAAGATTTATACCAAGTTATAAATTTAGAGCCCGAACATATATCATGGTATCAATTAAATATTGAACCAAATACTAAATTTTATACACAAAATATTAATCTGCCTTCACTTCAAGTAACAAAAATAATGCATTTAGAGGGAAAAAAATTACTAGAAAAATATGGATATATACAATATGAAATCTCTTCTTATTCTAAAAAAATCAAATATCAATGTCAACATAATTTAAATTATTGGAATTTCGGTGATTACATAGGTGTTGGATGTGGAGCACATGGCAAAATAACTCAACCAAATCAAAAAATCATTAGAACTATAAAAACTAAAAATGATAACATTTATGTAACAAAAAAATATATAAAAAAAAAATATACTGTATCAACAAAAGATATTCCATTCGAATTTTTTTTAAATAAATTTAGGTTACTTCAACCAATTTATTATAAAGATTTTGAAAATCAAACTTATATTAAAAAAAATAAAATTAATAAAAAAATTACTATAGCTATAAAAAAAAATTATTTAATACAAACTACTAATGCATGGTATATTACTGATATCGGAAGAGAAAAAATAAATTCACTACTATTGATTTTTTTATAAAATATATTAATTTTAATAATTAATATTAATAAAAATTATCTTGTATTAAATTGATATTTATAATCAAAAATATTTTTTTTTAATAATAAAGCTTTTTTTTTAAATTTAGTATCATTTTGCACAGTTAGTAATGGAAACATAGCTGTTTCAAAAAAAACACGTCTAAATTCAGAAAATAAAGAAATTATATTATATATTTTTTTTGAATATAATAAACAATCTGTCATGATATGTAAAAAACCATTATAAATAATTTTCTTTAATATCAATGCTATAAAATGATTATTTATTAATCTCCTCTTATGATGTTTAGTTTTAAACCAAGGATCCGGAAAAAAAATTTGAAAAATACTAATTGTTTTATTAGGAATCATATATGTAAGTACATCTACTATATCATGAAATATTAATTTTACATTAGTGATTTTCTTTGCATAAGCATATCGAATAGCTGTTAATATACTTTTTGGATACACTTCTACACCAATAAAATTTATATGAGGATTATTTAAAACTTTTTCTATAAATAATATTCCATCACCAAATCCAATTTCTACAATACACTGTTGATTTATAGGAAATAAATCTAACAAATTAAACTGGATACGATTAAAATTAATTCCGTATATTTTCCAATATATTTCAATATTCTCTATTTTTTGTATTTTTAAATTTCTTTTCCTCATCACATAACTTTTTATTGATGTTGAAAAATTTCTGTTTTTATTAAAAAATAAATCGTTTGCTGAAATCATCATTTGATATCACCGATAAAATCTATCATATATATGAATTAAAATCTATTAATTACAAATTTTTTATTTTAATATAATTTATATCTATAAAATTTATATAAAAATACTATTTTTTAATCAAAAAAGTAGGATAAATATGCTATTTTCGCAAAAAATATTAAACTGGTACCATATTTTTGGAAGAAAAAATTTACCTTGGCAAAAAAAAAACATATATCTTATTTGGATATCTGAAATTATGTTACAGAGAACACAAGTTAAAACAGTAATCCCATATTTCAAAAAATTTAAAAAAAATTTTCCTACTCTTAAATCATTAGCATATGCTAATATAAATGAAATTTTATATTTATGGAGCGGTTTAGGTTATTATCAAAGAGCTCATAATATACATAAAACCGCTATTATTATTCAAAAAACACATAATGGAATTTTTCCAAAAAATATCAATGAAGTAAAAAAATTACCTGGAATAGGTCCATCCACAGCAGGAGCGATTTTATCATTTGCATACA
This sequence comes from Buchnera aphidicola (Cinara laricifoliae), assembly GCF_900698945.1. Taxonomy (NCBI): domain Bacteria; kingdom Pseudomonadati; phylum Pseudomonadota; class Gammaproteobacteria; order Enterobacterales; family Erwiniaceae; genus Buchnera; species Buchnera aphidicola. The sequence goes on from NZ_LR217717.1 coordinate 406,499, forward strand.
ATTTTATATATGCTGTTTTAGACAGTAATGTAAAACGCATATTAATACGATACCATGCTATTAATATAAATTATAAAACAAAAAACCAATTAGATAAAATATTATGGAAATTAATTAATCAATATATTCCTATTCATCAATCTAGAAAATTCAATCAAGCTATGATGGATATCGGTTCAATCATTTGTACTAATAAAAATCCTAGTTGCTCTATATGTCCTTTACATAATACTTGTAAATATTATATTCATAAAATAAATTTTAAAGAACTTGTACATAAAAAAAAAAATAGAATTGGTATCTTGTTTTCTATTATAAAATATAAAAATATGTATTTGTTAAAACAACAAAATCGAATTTCTATTTGGAAAAGTCTGTTTTATTTTCCTATAACATTTTTCTCAATATCTAAAAAAAAATATGAAAAATTTAAAAAAAAAATAAATAATTTAAATACAATAATTAATCCATTTATACATTACGCTAGTAATGTACAACTATATATTTATTCACACACTATAATAATTAAAAAAAAAAAAATAATAAAAAATATCAATCAAAAGAAAATATGGTATGATATTTTAAAAGAAAGAAAAATTGGTATTCCTGCTCCAGTAAAAAAAATATTAACTCTATTAAAAACAAAATTAATCAAAAAAAATATGAAAAAAAATAATATACGTATAATTTTTTGTTCTTTTTTAAGAAAAAACGCAGAAGGTCTTGATTATCCGTTTTTTACAGGTAAAACGGGTAAAAAAATTTATGAGGAAATTTCTAAAGAAGCATGGTGTCATTGGTTAAAAGAACAAACAAAAATTATTAATGAAAAAAAATTGAATATGTTTATAAAAAAAGATAGAAAATATATAAAAAATAAAATGAAAAAATTTTTTTTCGACAAAATACAAAATTAAAAATAAATTTAATAAAAAATTATTTTTAATTAATAAATAATTTTTAACTCAAATTATTTATTATATAAATAATCTGATTAACATAAATTATTAATTGCTCTAATAAAAAAAAATTTTTTTTATCTAAACGATGTTTTAATTGCAAAAATCTAATTTTTCTTATATATTTTTTAATATAAGTAGAATTAATTTTATGTTTACAATATAATTGCCATCGTTTAATTTCATTAAAATTTAATAATTTTATAAAATTTCTTGCTTTTAAACGAAAAAAAATTTCTTTAATTCTCGTATCAATAAATTCAGGATACCAATTTATCCATTGTAATGGTACATGAGAATGAATAAAAGAAAATAACATTTTATCTGAAGAATTAAAAAAATTTTTATATAACATTAAATCTACATTATCATCTACTTCATTTTTTTCACTTTTTAAAAAAAAAGATAAAATCCAATTTTTTAATAATGTATTATTTTTTAATAAAAAAAAATTTTTTTGACATCTTGAATAATTTATATTTAATCTTTTGCAATCTTGTTTAGAAAGTGAATTATATGAAAAAAATAGAGGAGATTTATTTATACATACAACTTGTATTCCACAATCAAATAATTGATGAATCTTTAATTTATCACGAACACAATATGAATATAGATGAAATATTTTCTTAAAATTTATCGATAAATTAATAATAATTAAATTATTATTAAATTTTGGATGCATACCTAAAATCATTATACAACCAAAATTATTGTTTTTAGATCCAAAAAAACTAGATAAATAAAAAAAAGGTTTATTATAATTCTGAGAAATAAAATTTAATATAAATTTTTTATGAGATATTTTATATAAAAATAAAAAAAATTTTTTATTCTTTTTATATAAAAATTGTACTATTAAAAAAGTAGCCATAACATCAGAATATGCATCATGAGCATTAATATGTATAATATTATTAATTGATGTTATATCAGATAATTTAAAACTAACAGTACCATTAATTTTACGATACCATAACATAGTTTTAGGATAAAAAATATAAAAAGCACGTACAATATTCAAAACATCCCAACTAAAATTACCATTTTTCCAACTCCATTCATATGGATCTAATAAATTTCTATAAAAAATATTACGAGTTATTAAATTATCAAAATTAATATTATTATATCCTATAATACAGGAATTTTTTTGTGAAAAAATATCATAAATTTTTTTAGTAAAACAATATTCATTTAAACCATACTGTTGCGTATATTGAGGTAATATTTTAGTAATTAAAATAGAATTAGGATCTGGCAAATAATCTATAGGAGGGTAGCAAAACAAAATTGTTTTTTTACGAATAAATTTAAAATCATTATCTGTTTCTATACTACAAAATTGAGCAACTTTATCTAAAGATATATTTAATCCGAAAGTTTCATAATCATAGAAAATAAAAGATTTATTTATAACAATATCAGTGGTATTATTTTGCATTAACATAAAATTAAATTAATAAAAATTTTTAATATGAGTCTATATCTAGTATATATAAAATATATCCTATTATCTCCCCTGACTGGACTCGAACCAGTGACATACGGATTAACAGTCCGCCGTTCTACCAACTGAACTACAGAGGAATATATTAAATATATATCATATTAAAATTTTTATGTCAATTAATAATTAAAAATATATTTTAATTTTATAAAAATTAATTCATCATTCAACCATAAAATTTAATAAAAAGTATAGATTAGTATTGAAAATTGATTTATAATAACATTATTAAGATTAATATTATTTAAATTAAATAATTTTAGGCCCTTTAGCTCAGTGGTTAGAGCACACGACTCATAATCGTTTGGTCGCTGGTTCAAATCCAGCAAGGGCCATATAATAATGTATTAAATATAATTTTTTATATTTATATATATGCGTATTATTTATTTATATATAAATAAATTTTATTCTTTTATTTGAAATAAATGATAATCGAGCAAATTTATCGCCTGGATTAATATCAAAATCTTTATTACTACAATTCCATATAGATATTTTTAATTCATCTTTATAGGAATTAAAAATACTAAACGGATTTCCTATTACAATATTATATTTTTTTTTTATAATAGCAAGTGGATCAATAACTATACGAATAGTACTATCAAATGAATTTACTAAAATTCCTGTAGAAATTAATGATGTTTTTTTAGATAAAATAGATATAGATTCTTTAATACAAGCTATTAAAAAAAAACTAAAAAATTTTTCACATGAATATTCAGGAAAAAAAAAATCTGTTTTAAGGCGTAAATCAATAATTTTTATTTTAATTTCTGAAAAATCCGTATACATAAAATACATTCCTATAACATAAAAATATTTTATTTTGATAAAATTGAAACCTGAATTTCAGTAGAAATATTTTTATACGGATTAAAAATAACTTGATGAATGCCTAAATACCGTAATAACCCTTGAGGTAATTTAATTTCATGTTTTTTAACAAAAATACCCATTAATAATAAATTATTTATAATATCTTTAACGCCAATTGAACCAAAAATTTTATTTTTCTTACTCGATTTCATAAAAAAAACAACAGAACCAATTAATTTAAGATCATTAATTCTATTCATAATTTGATTTATTTTTTCAGATTCTTTTTTTTCAGCAAATATTCTAGTTTGTTCAAAAATTTTAATATTTTCAGAAGTAGCTAACAATGCTTTTTTCATAGGTATTAAATAATTTCTAGCATATCCGTTTTTTACAGAAATTAATTGACCTTTTTGACCTAATTTGTCTATAGAATTAATTAAAATAACTTTCATAAAATATGAATGCCTTAAAAAATTATTCAAAATGTTATAGAAGAAAATAATTAGCGGTTTTTACTGATGCTGATCAGTATATGGCATTAAACCAATAAAACGAGCTCTTTTAATTGCACGAGCTAATTGTCTTTGATATCTTGCTTTTGTTCCTGTAATACGACTAGGGACAATTTTTCCACTTTCAGTAACGTAATTCTTTAATGTAACTATATCTTTATAATCTATCTGCTTTACTCCTTCTGCTGTAAAACGACAGAATTTTCTACGACGAAAATAACGTACCATACCTTACACCTCTTAATTCTATTTATTAAGTAATAATATTGAAATTAATTTATAAAATATAAATATTTTTAATCTAATATTATTTAATAATAACTTGATTTTGATTATTTTTAATAGATATTGATTCTTTTTTAATGTATTCCTGTGTTTGTAACATAGGTGACTTTTCTTTAAAAGCTTCATTACATAAAAGAATAAGGTAACGAATAATATTTATATTAAATTTAAAATCATTTTCTAAATCTTGCATATATTGAATAGAAATTTCAATATTCATAAGGACATAATGAGCTTTTTTTAACTTATTAATAGTATATGATAAAGAACGTTGCCCCCAATCTTCTAAACGATGTATAACTCCTTTTTTAGATTTTATCATATTTGAATAAAATTCAATAATATGTGAAATTTTATCACTTTTATCAGGATGAACCATTAATATTATTTCATAATGACGCACAAATAAAACTCCTTTAAAATATATAAAATAAATTATTTAAAATAATTATTTTTAATAATATTTAATTTTATTAAAAAAACATATATATATAAAATTTAAAAATAAATTTTATATATAAAGCTTATATTTTTAAAATTTAAATAAAATATACTATATATTAACATAATTATATTTATGAAAAAAATAGTTTTAATAAAATTAAAAATAATTATTATAATAATTATCAATTACAATCCACAATATTTCATGAAATAAAATATTTTATAATATATAAAAATTAAATATATAAATATGTTATTTAAAAAATCAAAAAATTATATTTTTCATTGCAAAAAAATTATTATATATAATTATTATATAATAAAAAAATTATATATTTATATTTAATTATAGTGATTTAATTCAATAAAATTAATTTAAATTTTATTTTGTAATATTTTTTGAATACTTTGAATTAATAAATCTTTCTGATTATCATATATTAATGTAATATTTTTCCATTTATTTAACCAGGTCAATTGATGTTTAACTAATTGCAAAGTAGATTTAATTGTATTATCAATCATCTCTTGATATGAACATTTATTTTGTATATATAACCACATCTGCTTATAACCTATACTATTTATAGAGGGCAAAGAAAGATTTAAGTTTTTATTTTTATATAAATTACGTACTTCTTCTTCAAGCCCGCAATCTAACATATAATGAAATCTTCGTACTATTTTAGTATATAAAATGGTTTTATTGTAAGGAATCAAACCAAACTGAAATATTCGATATGGTAATTTTTTATGAACTGATTGAATTAATCGACTTCTCGGTTGACCGCCTGAAACAAAGAATATTTCAACAGCCCGTAAAACTCTTTGTATATCATTTATATGAATTTTTTTACTAGAAATTGGATCTATTGTTTTTAAAATATCAAATAATTTTGTTTTTTGTTCTAGACAAATATTTTTATATATATAATTTCTTATTAAAGAATTAGATGGAGGTAGGGAGGCAAATCCATTTAATAATATTTTAAAATAAAACATTGTGCCACCTACTAATAAAGGAATTTTTCCAGATTTTAAAATATTTTTTATTTCTTGAGTAGCATCCTTATAAAAATCTATAACAGAATAAATATTCTGAGGTTTTATAATATTAACTAATCGATAAAAATTTTTTTGTAAATCTTTTTCAATAGGTTTATCTGTTCCAATATCTAATCCTTGATATATTAATTTAGAATCTACACTCAGTAATTCTATTTTAGGAAATTTTTTTTTTATCTTTAGAGATAATTCACTTTTACCAATTGCGGTAGGACCCATTAAAAATAATACAACTGATTGATTATTCATTTTTAATTTTATCTTAGTTTATAATAAAAATATATTTATGCTTAAAATTTAAAACACTAATTGTTTTATATAATTATATAATAATATCGTTTATTAATAATTATATAATTATATATTTAATATAGTAAAATACTAATCAATTTATTTAAAAAAATAATTTTTATTATTAATTAAAAATTAAATTTTATTCCATTTTTTATATAACTGTATTAATCCTTTTGTAGAACCATCATATTTATTATTAGTATTATTATTAAAAAAATCATTAAATATATTATTTGCTCCTAATTTTCCTAACTCTACACCCCATTGATCAAAACTAAATATATTTAATATAACTCCTTGTACAAATATTTTATGTTCATATAAAGCTATTAAAGCACCTAGAGAATAAGGGGTAATTTTTTTTAACATAATAGAATTACTTGGTTTATTACCTGGACAATACTTATGTGAAATTTTATTTTCATTTGCAATACCATTCAATATTATTTTTGAATTAATATCAATATTATCACCAAAAGCTAAAGATTGAGTTTGTGCTAAAAAATTTGATAATAATTTTTTATGATGAGAACCAATAGGATTATGGCTAATAACAGGCACTATAAAATCACATGGTACTAATACTGTTCCCTGATGTAGTAATTGAAAAAAAGAATGTTGACTATTAGTACCGGAAGAACCCCATATAATCGGACTAGTTTTCCAAGAAATTAAATTACCATTACGATCTATTGATTTTCCATTAGATTCCATATAACTTTGTTGTAAATATGCAGGAAATGCATGCATATATGAATCATAAGGAAATATAGCTTCAGTTTCTACATTAAAAAAATTTGTATACCAAATACTAATTAAAGCTAAAATAACAGGAATATTATATGGTAATTCTTGATATAAAAAATGTTGATCCATCATATATGATCCGTATAGTAATGATTCAAAATTTTTAAATCCAATAGATAAAACAATAGATAGACCGGAAGCAGACCATAAAGAATAACGACCGCCTACCCATTTCCAAAATTTAAAAATATTCTGATAACAAATACCAAAATTTAAAGCTGCAGTAACATTTTCACATAATGCAAAAAAATGTATAGAAAGATACTCTTTATATTTTGTATGTAAAAGACACCAATTTTTTAAATAAGTAGCATTACTAAGGGTTTCCATTGTAGTAAATGATTTAGAGGCAATAAGAAAAATTGTAGTTTCTAAATTAACTTTTTTTAATATTTCTGTAACTTCAGTTCCATCAATATTAGAAATATAATGAATATTTAGATGATTTTTATAAAATTTTAAAGACTCAGTAACCATATAAGGGCCTAAATGTGAGCCACCAATTCCCACATTAACAACATCAGATATATTTTTACCAGTATATCCTTTCCAATTACCATCAATAATAGAATCAGAAAAAATTTTTATTTTTTTTAATTCTTTTTTAATCATAATTGAAACATTGGTATTATCAATAATAATATTATTATTCAATTGATTACGTAATGCTGTATGTAAAACTGATCTATTTTCTGTTTTATTTATTTTATAACCTAAAAACATATTTTTTATAGCATGACTTAAATCACACTCTTGAGCAAGCATAAGTAATAATCGCAAAGTTTCACGATTTATACGATTTTTAGAAAAATCTACAAAAATTTCATCTTCAAAAAAAAGGGAATAATCAGAAAACCTATTTTGATCTGTATTAAAAAAATCTTTTATATGAACATCTTTAATATCAATAAAATGATTTTTTAACTGTTGCCAAGTAAATGTTTGAGTTGGATTAATATTTTTCATATAATCTCTTAGATCATTAAAATTATTTTTCAAATAATATTATATTATTAATATAATATATATTATATATTAAAATAGTAAATATTATGAATCTATTAATATAAATTATTAATTAATATATTAATTAATAAATCACCTATACAAATTATAAAATATACACAAAAATGAAAAAAAAAAATGAAAGATTAATTTGGATTGATTTAGAAATGACTGGATTAAATCCTAGAATTCACAAAATAATTGAAATTTCTACTATAATTACAGATAAATATTTAAACATTATTGAAATAGGACCAAATATTATTATTTTTCAAAATCAATACGATTTAAAAAAAATGAGTCATGAAACATTCAATATACATCAAAATAACGGATTAATTAAGAATGTAAAAATTAGTCAAGAAAACGAAAATAGCGCAGAAGAAAAAACTTTATTATTTTTAAAAACACAAATTAAAAAAAAAATATCTCCTATGTGTGGAAACAGTATATCTACTGATAGAAATTTTTTATCCAATTATATGCCAAAACTAGAATCATATTTTCATTATAGAAATTTAGATGTTAGCTCAATCAATGAATTAGTAAAAAGATGGATGCCAAATATATCAAACAAAATAAAAAAAAAAAATGAACATCGTGCGCAAAAAGATTTAATTGAATCAATACAAGAATTGATGATATATAGAAAAAAAATATTTTTTATATAAAATATTTTCATTAAAAATTAATTAATTATTATATCATTACTATATTAGTTAAATAACTCTTGCAAAAAAAAATAATCTTTATATAATTAAAAGATAATAATATATCGCGGGAATAGCTCAGTTGGTAGAGCACAACCTTGCCAAGGTTGCGGTCGCGAGTTCAAATCTCGTTTCCCGCTCAAAATTATTAATAAAATAATAAAAATAAATAAAAACAATTTGTTTATTTTAATAATAAAAAAAATTAATATTTATTAATTAATATTTATAAAAATATCCAAATTTTATTTTTAAATATTATATATTTTTAAAAAATACAATTCTTTGCTTTAAATTTCAGATAAATTAAAACGTTTCTGAAATCTTTGTATTCGTCCTTTAGTGTTCATATTCCTTTGTTTACCTGTATAAAATGGATGACATTGTGAACATACATCAAGCAACATATCATGATTTATAGTAGAAAAAACTGGAATTTTATATCCACATGAACAAATCGCAAAAATTTGTTTATATTTTGGATGAACATTTTTTTTCATTACATATTCTCAAAGTAAAATGGGGTATTCTAACGCCCGGCTTAGCATTTTATTTAAAATAAATCTTAATTTGTACTATTAATATAATTAAATTCTTATAAATATTAATCATTATCAATAATACATATATTATATGTATTATTTTTTAAAATCAATATTTAATTGCGTAAAATACGTATATAAAAATTATATCAAAAATTTAAAAAATATTATATATATAATTATATACCATGAGAGATAATTCTATTTATGACTACAATATTAAGTGTTCGTGTACAAGGAAAAGTAGTAATTGGTGGAGATGGACAAGCTACTTTTGGGCATACTATTATGAAAAGTAATGTAAAAAAAGTCCGTTCTATTTATAAAGATCAAGTAATCGCAGGATTTGCTGGAGGAACAGCTGATGCCTTTACATTATTTGAATTATTTGAAAAAAAACTAGAAAAATATCAAGGACAATTACAAAGATCTGCGATTGAATTAGCTAAAGATTGGAGAACAAATCGATTATTAAGAAAATTAGAAGCTTTATTAGCGGTAGCTGATAAAAAAAACTCTCTTATTATTACTGGTACGGGAGATGTGATACAACCAGAAAATGATATTATCGCAATTGGATCAGGAGGTCCGTTTGCGCAAGCAGCAGCTTATGCATTAATTAATAATACTAATTTACAAGCATCTACAATAGTAAAAAAAGCATTAAAAATTGCAGCAAATATTTGTATATACACTAATCAATCATTCACAATACATGAGATATCTTCAGAAAAATAAAAGGAAACATATATGTCAGATATGACTCCTCGAAAAATTGTACAAGAACTTAACAAACATATAATTGGACAAGAAAACGCTAAACGTGCTGTTGCTATAGCGTTAAGAAATCGTTGGAGAAGAATGCAATTAAATTCAGAATTACGCAACGAGATAACTCCTAAAAATATTTTAATGATTGGCCCTACTGGAATTGGAAAAACAGAAATTGCACGCCGGTTAGCTAAATTAGCTAACGCTCCTTTTATTAAAGTAGAAGCAACAAAATTTACCGAAGTAGGTTATGTAGGAAAAGAAGTAGATTCTATAATTCGTGATTTAACAGAATTAGCAATTAAAATGATTCGCACACAAAACATAGAAAAAAATAAAAAATATGCAAAAAAACGTGCAGAGGAAAGAATTTTAAAAATATTAATACCAACACCCAATGATAAAAAATGGGAAAATAATGATTCAATAGAAAAACCAAAAAATACAATTAAAATTTTTAAAAAAAAATTACGTGACGGAACACTTGATAATAAAGAAATTGAAATACAAATAACTACTACACCTCTCGGAATAGAAATTATGTCTCCTCCAGGAATGGAAGAATTAACAAATCAATTACAATCGTTATTTCAAAATTTGGGAGGAAAAAAAAAAAAATTACGTAAACTTAAAATCAAAGATGCAATGAAATTAATTACTGAAGAAGAAGCAGCTAAACTAATAAATTTAGAAGAATTAAAAACACAAGCAATACACTCAGTAGAACAAAACAGTATTGTATTTATCGATGAAATTGATAAAATTTGCAAACATCATTCTTCTGCATCAAATTCTGATGTATCTCGAGAAGGAGTACAAAGAGATCTATTGCCTCTAATTGAAGGATGTACTGTATCTACAAAACATGGCTCAGTTAAAACAGATCATATCTTATTTATAGCATCTGGAGCATTTCAAACATCCACTCCTTCTGATTTAATTCCTGAATTACAAGGAAGGTTACCTATACGAGTAGAACTAAATGCATTGACAATAGATGACTTTGAAAGAATTTTAACTGAACCAAATACATCAATTACCACTCAATATACATCCTTAATAAAAACTGAGGGAGTAGATATTATTTTTACAAAAAAAGGAATTCGTAAGATAGCTGAAGCAGCATGGCAAATCAATGAATCTATGGAGAATATCGGAGCCCGAAGATTATATACAGTATTAGAAAAATTAATGGAAGATATCTCATTTCACTCTAATGAAAAATATGGTCAAAAAATTTATATTGATGAAAATTATGTAAGTCTACATCTAGATAAACTAATAGAAAATCAAGATTTAAGTCGATTTATTTTATAAAAAATATTAAATATTATTGTTAAAAATTATTTTTATTAAATTAATTGCCTATCTTTAAAATAACTGCTCGTGATAGGCAATTATTTAATAAATTAAATCATAATAACAAATATATCAATTTAATTTCATTTTTAAAAAATTAAATATTTATAAAATGAAAATTAATTACTCTAAATTATTAATTTGTTCTAATAAAGATTTTATTTTACGTTTCCATTTCATTCTTTCTTCTTGTATCAAAATATTTTTTTCTTCTATACGTTCTTTTAAAGAATAAATATTTTTTAATTTTTCTTTTAAACTTTGATTTTTCAATTTTAAATTATTTATTTCTAATTTTAATAATGAAATATAATCTACAGATTTTTGTACTTTTATTTCTAAATCAGAAAATACCTCTAAAACCATAACAGTACCATTTAAATATAAAACATTTATTAATGCAATGTAAGAATATCGACAATATATACATTGCTATAAAATACTGATATATAAAAATATATCTCCAAATTAGAGATAATTATCTTATTAAGATATTTATATTTATAAAAATAAATATATTAATAATTAAATACCATTAATAATAATTTTTTTTAATAAATTTTAAAAATTATTTAATATAAATAAAAAATAATTGGTAAAATAAAAATAATATTATTTTAATAAAATTCATTAAAAAAAGCAATTTATATTTTATATAACTATAAATTTAATCTTATTAAATATTAAGATAATTTTCATAACAATATTATTAGGAATATTATTATATGAATAAATGGTTAAAAATACATTTAATAGAATTAAAAAAATGGAAAAATAATTTATTTACATTAGTTATACAAGCTCCTATTAATTCATTTATTGCTGGTCAATTTACAAAATTATCATACATAAATTCAAAAAAACAAAGAATACAAAGAGCTTATTCATTCATAAATCCACCAAATAATAAAAATTTAGAATTTTATATTTTATTAATTCAAAAAGGAAAATTAACACCACAATTATATGATATATATAATCATGATATTTTTATTGCAAAAAATTCGTTTGGTTTTTTTACTATAGAAGAATTACCGAGTAAAGAAAATATTTGGATGATTGCAACTGGAACAGCATTAGGCCCTTACTGTTCTATTTTACAATATGAAAATGTTTTAAAAAAATTTAATAAAATAATTTTAATATATGCAGTAAAATACAGTGTAGATTTAAATTATTTAAGTTTATTTAAAAAAATAAAAAAAATATATAAGGATAAAATTATTATCAAAATAATATTAAGTCAAGAAAAAAATAAAAAATATTTACATGGACGAATACCCGATTTAATTAATTCAGGAAAATTAGAAAAATCTATTCATGAACCATTGAACGCAGATACATCACATGTAATGTTATGTGGAAATCCTAATATGATTCAAGATACACAAAAAATATTATTTTCATTAAAAAATATGAAAAAACATTTTCGAAGAAATCCAGGACACATTACTAGTGAAAATTATTGGTAATATTATTATATTATTCATTATATATAATATATGAAATATAATTTTTCTTCGGAATTGATTCCCGTAAACACAGGAATCAATTCCAAATACATGCAATAAATATATAAATCAATTCTTTTTAATAAAAAATAAAATAATAATACAATTAATTATTGCACAAAAAATGAATATCTTACTTCTGGATTAGAATCTTTACTAATAATCATAGCAGCACGAACACCATATTGATTAATTTCATCAATATTATCAGAATAAGAAGATTGTAAATCTGCTGTTTTAGTAACTGCAACTTTATACACACCCGGACTAATTTCATCAATTTCATATGCAAAACGTACATTATCAGATGCTCGATATTCAACTTCTGGGTAACGATAAGACAAATTATTCCATGCGGCATCGAGTATTTCAGGATGCAAATAAGTAGAAATTAATTGTTGTGATTCATAATCAGTAATAGAAGTCTGAAATATATTCATTATATCTGGAGCTTGATTAGAAGGAATTTTTTTTCCATTCAAAAAAACAGTTTTATTATCTATATTACTCAAAAATTTTTGCGCTAATTGACCAGTTTTAGTTAATTTTTTAAATGATTGTTGTAATTTTTTTGAAAACAGAGCAGTTTTATTTGAAAAATTAACAGAATGCAATATATTCCAATTTATATGAGATTTATTAAAAACTTCCAAAAAGAAATCTTTAACAAGATCATGTGTTGAATTACATTGTGATATATTATAAAAATCAGATTCACTCATTGAATTATTACAATATTCTTCCGTAGATACAGTATCAATAGTATTAAAAGATTTTTCATTATCTTTCAATTCACAAGAAGAATTTTCATTAGAATATATAAAATTTTCTTGATCATCTTTACTTTTTGGAACAATATGCGCTATATATTCTTGATTAGCATTATTAATAATTGCAACATCAACATTTTTTAAATTTTTATTATTTAATACACTGCTATTATCAAATTTTTTTATAATTTCTGAGTTAAGATGTATATTAGATCTTATTGAAGAAACTGATGACATAATATTTCTGTCCTTTTATATTTATTAAATACAACATATCAATAAAATTAATTTATAAAATGTTTTTTAAAATCAAAAAATCACAAAAAAATAAATTAAAATACATTAAATTTTTGTTATAAAAACAATAGTATATTTATTATATATTTAAATATATTTTTAACAATTAAAATTATTAAAAATATTTTTTATATATTTAATTTTTAATCATAAATATGATTTATAAATGTTTATATGAAAAATCATTTTATTAAAAATAAATATATATTTATTTATTTAAAAGTTAATATTTAGATATTAATTTTTAAATCTAATCTTATATTTCTTATATACTGCACAACGTAAAAAAAGTCAAATAATAAATTCATTATTTACATAAAAATATTTTATATAAAGAATTAAATTATATTTAATATATAGAAATTTGTATATAAAAATTAAAAATTAATAAATATATATAAAAATATATTCAAAAATTAATAACAAATAGTTCCGTCATATACATGTTGTGCTTCTCCTGACATATATAACTTATGCCCTGGTAATCCAAACCAATCAATTTTTAAATAACCTTGTTGTAAAATAACAGTAACATGATGAGATAGTTTTTTACTTCGTATACCTACCGCAACAGCCGCACATGCTCCACTACCACAAGCTTGTGTCTCTCCAACATGACGCTCATATACACGAAGTAAAATTTTTTTTTTAGATAATATTTGCATAAATCCCACATTAACACCTTCAGGAAATAAAATATGTTGCGATAATTTTAAACCTATTTCATTAACTTGAACTTTTTTAATATCACTAACTTGAATAATACAGTGAGGATTTCCCATAGAAACAACACTAAATATATATTTTTTTTTATTAATAAATAAAGAATAATTTAATTGCGTAGTAGTATGAATAAATGGAATATATTTAGGAATAAAAACCGGTTCTCCCATATCTACTTTAAAAATATTATCATTAATATGTTCTAAAAACAAATACCTATTTTTTGTACTAACACAAACTATTTTTTTATTGATTTTTTTTTTAATAAATAAATAATATGCAATACACCTAGCACCATTTCCACATTGTTCAACTTCCAAACCATTAGAATTAAAAATTCTATAATGAAAATCAGCTTTTTGACAATTTGATCTTTGAAGTATTAACAATTGATCAAAACCAATACCTAAATATCTATGTGACCATTGACATATTAATTGTGAAGAAAAAAAAAATTATTATTGATCGAGTCAATTAAAATAAAATCATTCCCTAAACCATGCATCTTAGAAAACAAAACGATATTTTTTTTTAAAAACATATTAATTATTCCTCATATAAAAAATAGATGTTATAATCAAAATTATTAAATAAATTATTTAAAAATATTTTTATATTAGGTTAAATATGCGTGATTTATTATTTTTTAAAAGATTTAAAAAAACATTATTAATGATAGAAAAAATTATAAATCAAAATGATGAAAAAATAGATATAGATTATTTTTTATCAAATAATATGATGACTATCATATTTAAAAACAAAAAAAAAGTAATTATTACTTCTCAAGTATATTTACATCAATTATGGATAGCTACCTCTATTCAAGGATATCATCTAATATATGATAATTATACCTGGACATGTATACGTACAAAAAAAAATATTAAAAATATTTTAAAAAAAGAATTTTTTATACAAACTAATTGTACAATAGATTTTATCTTATTAAAAATAATAAAATAAAAAATTATGTATTTATTATCGGCGAAAGAGGATTTGAACCTCTGACCCACTGGTCCCAAACCAGTTGCGCTACCAAGCTGCGCTATTCGCCGATATAATCGAATAAAAAATTTATCATTAATTTTTTTATTCATAAAAATTAATTAATAATATAAATATATATAGGTGGTCAATGGGATTTGAACCCATGACCGCTGGAATCACAATCCAGAGCTCTACCAACTAAGCTATGACCACCAAAAAATAAATATAATATCTCTTTATACTTTCTAAATTGCGTCCGACAGGATTTGAACCTGAGACCTTTACTTTCGGAAAGTAATGCTCTATCCATATTGAGCTACGGACGCAAAAAATTTTTAATATTAATGATATTAAATAATATAATCATATATTATTAAAAATAATTTAACTACCTAACAAATATTATATATATACTAGTTAAAAAAATCTAGTACTTTATTTTACTATTCGGTAAAATATTTAAATTAAACTAAAAAATATTTTTATTTATATATTTTAAATAAATATAATATTTATATGTAAGTAAATATTATATTAATAATAATATCATAAAATAATAATTTATTTAATTTTTATAAATTATAATTAAAAACATTTTTATTAATAAAGTATATTATTTTGATCTTTTCATCATATCAAAAAATTCATCATTAGTTTTAGTCATAGATAATTTATTAATTAAAAATTCCATAGCATCTATTTCGCTCATAGGATGAATGATTTTACGCAAAATCCACATTTTTTGTAGTTCTTCAGGAATAGTTAATAATTCTTCTCTACGAGTGCCTGATCTATTATAGTCAATAGCCGGAAAAACACGTTTTTCTGCTATTTTTCTGGATAAAGGTAATTCCATATTACCAGTGCCTTTAAATTCTTCATAAATTACTTCATCCATTTTAGATCCAGTGTCAATTAATGCAGTAGCTATAATTGTTAAACTACCACCTTCTTTAACATTACGTGCCGCTCCAAAAAACCTTTTAGGTCTATGTAATGCATTTGCATCAACACCACCCGTTAATACTTTTCCAGATGCTGGTACTACAGTGTTATATGCTCTAGCTAACCTAGTAATAGAATCTAATAATATTATTACATCTTTTTTATGTTCAACTAATCTTTTTGCTCTTTCAATCACCATCTCTGCTACTTGAACATGTCTAGAAGCAGGTTCATCAAAAGTGGATGCCACTACTTCCCCTTTAACTAATCTTTGCATTTCAGTAACTTCTTCTGGCCGTTCATCAATCAATAAAACCATTAATACACAATCTGGATGATTATACGCAATACTTTGTGCGATATTTTGCAATAATATGGTTTTACCTGCTTTTGGCGGAGCTACTATTAAACCTCTTTGTCCACGACCTATTGGAGAAGATAAATCTAATACTCTAGCAGTTAAATCTTCTTTAGAACCATTACCACGTTCCATTTTTAATCTAGAATTAGCATGTAGAGGTGTTAAATTTTCAAATAAAATTTTACTACGCGCATTCTCTGGTTTATCATAATTTACAGTATTTACTTTTAACAAGGCAAAATAACGTTCTCCTTCTTTAGGAGGTCTAATCTTTCCTGAAATTGTATCTCCAGTTCTTAAATTAAAACGACGAATCTGACTAGGTGATACATAAATATCATCAGGACCAGCTAAATAAGAGCTATCTGATGACCGTAAAAAACCAAAACCATCTTGTAAAATTTCTAAAACACCGTCTCCAAATATATCTTCGCCACTTTTTGAATGTTGTTTTAATATAGAAAAAATAATATCTTGTTTACGCATTCGAGCTAAATTTTCAAGACCTATTTGTTTACCTAAAATAATAAGTTTTGATACCGATGTATTTTTTAATTTGGTGAGATTCATAATAGTGAATATATCAATCCATTTTAGAGAAAACTATAAAATATATTTATATATAAAAAATAAATAATATATATATATATATATATATTATCGTGGATGTAAATCAATTATTTTAAATAAAAAAAATACATATATACTTAATTTTAAATAAAAAAAACTATTATATTTATTACATTTAATGCAATAAATATAAAAAATAATAATCAAGAATTTTTAAAGTAATATTTTACTATCTAAAAAATTTTTTAATTCTATTTTTGATGTAACTCCTATTTTTGTTCCTATAATTTTGCTTTTATTAAATAATAATAAAGTTGGAATTCCTCGAATAGAATATTTAATCGGTATTTTTTTATTCACATCAATATTAACTTTTCCAACAAGAATTTTTTTATAATATTCTTGAGCAATATCTTCTAAAATTGGTGATAAAATTTTACATGGTCCGCACCAATCTGCCCAAAAGTCTACTAATACATATTTTTTTGAAATAAATACTATTTCTTCAAAATTTTGATCTGTTAATTCAATAATTTTAGTTATTTTCATAAAAACCTTAATATATTTTATTTTATATTTTAATTAATATTGTAATATCATATATAATATTTAATTTAAAATTAAATTTTTATCTATGTTATAATTTATATACAATTTATATAATAAATATAAATTTTATTAATATTTTGATTAAATATTACATTTAATCCAATGCATTGCTTGTTGTGGTAATTCAAATAAAAATCGACTTGGTTTCAAAGGAGCTAATACACCAAATTTTCTTTTATTCTTACAAAAACTAAGAAAAAGCTGTTTTTTTGCTCGAGTAATTCCTACATACATTAAACGACGTTCTTCAGTAATATTATCATCTATAATGCTTTTTTGATGTGGTAACGTACCTTCTTCCACCCCAATAATACATACAACAGAAAACTCTAATCCTTTTGATGCATGTATAGTCATTAAATGTAATTTATTAGATTTTTGATTAGTATTATGTTGTGTGAGATTTTCAAAATCACCACACGCAAATCGTATTAATACATCTTCTAATTTTATCGGAAAGTTACCATTTTGACCTAATAATATCGTGCGTAACCACTTAGAAAAAAATATTATATCTTGTATACGTTTTTCTGAAATATTATTATTATTATGATAACTTGTAATCCATGAAAAATAATCTATATCTTTAATAATGTTATTTAAAATTTTTTCTGGTTTGTTTAATAAATCTATTGATAATTTTAAAATCCATAATACAAAATGATTTAATTTTAATGAAATATTTTTATTTATTTTTTTAATTATACGAGCATCCGTACTTGCTTCAAATAAACTAATTTGATTACGCATAGCAAATTTTTTTAATTTATCTAAAGTGATCAATCCTATTCTTCGATTTGGAGTATTGATGATACGTAAAAATGCTAAATCATCTTTATGATTCACAATTAATCGCAAATATGCTAATAAATCTTTAATTTCTAATAAATCAAAAAAAGATCGCCCAGAATAAATATGATATGGAATATTTTGACATATTAATTCTGCTTCTACTACTTGTACTTGATAATTACTACGGTATAAAATAGCATAATCATAATATTTATTATTATTAATATTTTTATGAAATTGAATATAATTAATTATTTGTTTAGCTTCTTGTATTTCATTTATTGACATAAAAATATAAATTTTACTTCCATAATCCAAATTAGAAAATAATTTTTTATTAAAAAAATTTTCGTTATTAGATATTAATATATTAGCGGCATGTAATATACAACCAGAAGAACGATAATTTTGTTCCATTTTAATAATGTTTAAAGTAGGAAAATCACATTTTAATAAATAAAAAATTTTTTGTCGAGCTCCTCTCCATGAATAAATAGACTGATCATTATCACCAACTACTGTAAAATTATTATTATCACCGCATAATAATTTAATTAATTCATATTGACTAATATTAATATCTTGATACTCATCTACTAATAAATATTGAATTTTTTTTTGCCATCTTAATCTTATAGAAATATTATTTTTCAATAACACGGTAGGCAAAAAAATTAAATCATTAAAATCTAATATATTGTGTTGCTTAAGAAAAAAATCGTATTTTTCATAAAAAAAAATACATTCTTCTTCTAAAGAAGAATTGATATATTGATATGCTAGTTTAGGATTTAATAATCGATTTTTCCAAACGGAAATCTGATAAAGTAACTGTTTTAAAAAAAAAATATTATTATTTTTATTAATATTTATAAAACTTTTTAATAAACGTAATTGTTCATTTTCATCAAATAACGTAAAATTTTTTTTTAAACCTAATAAACGATATTCACTTCGAATGATTTTTAAACCTAAAGCATGAAATGTAGAAATAGTTATATCATGTATTTGTTGAATAGTTAATTTATTAAATAAACGTAATTCAATTTCTTTAGCTGCTTTATTAGTAAATGTCACTGCAAAAATTTTTTTAGGATCATATTGATAAATTGTAATCAATGTTATAACTTTATTAATTATAACACTAGTTTTTCCTGATCCTGCTCCTGCTAAAATTAAACACGGTTTATCAATAATATGAATAGCTTTTTTTTGAACTGTATTTAACATCATAAATATATTATCATAAAATAAGATTTTAAATTAATCTACTTCATTAAAAAAAATAAATTATATATAATTTATATATATTGAATACTATAAAATTAATTATTTTAATTACTTGAAAATTTTGTTGATTTCATAATTTTCATATATAAACGTAAATGTTCTCCGATTTTTTCAATAGCATGGTTACTAATAGAATGGTTAACATACATTAATTTTTTATTACTAATAAAATCATCTCTAATAGATTCTCCTAAATCACTAGTACGAATAGTTTTAATAAAATTATTTAAAATAGGAATAGCTTTTTCGGAAAATAAATGACTACCATATTCTGCAGTATCAGAAATAATTAAATTCATTTCATATAATCTTTTTCTGGCAATGGTATTAGTAATTAACGGTAATTCATGTAATGACTCGTAATATGCAGAAGAAGGTGTAATACCTGTTTCTATCATAGTTTCAAAAGATAATTCAACACCTGCTTTTAACATAGCAACCATTAAAGTACATTTATCAAAATATTCATGATCTAATATTTTTCTACCTGAATATAAACTAGCATTTTCAAAAGAAGATTTTTGTAATTTGTTTCTCCATTTTTTTAACTGTATATCTCCTTTTTTCCAGTCAGACATCATTTTTTTTGAAAAATTACCAGAAATAATATTATCCATATGTAAACAAAATAATGGTTTTAATATATTTTTTAATTCTACTGACAAATCATAAGCACGAATTTTTGCTGAACTAGATAAACGATCAAATAATAATTTAATTCCTCCTTCTTTCATACATTCAGCTAATTTTTCCCAACCAAATTGTAATAATGTAGCAGAGTAATCTGTATTATATCCTTTACTAATTAAATGTTGGTAACAAACTAACGAACAAGCTTGCAACATACCACATAAAATAGTCTGTTCTCCCATAAGATCAGATTTAACTTCTGCAATAAAAGAAGATCGTAATACTCCAGCTTTATGTGAGCCTAAACCAAAAGCCCATGATTTTGCAATATTTAAACCATTTGATTGTAAATCATTTTCCTGATGTACAGCAATTAAAGTAGGTACACCAAATCCTTTTAAAAACTCTTGTCGTACTTCAGTACCTGGGCATTTTGGCGCCACCATGATTACTGTAATATCTGAACGAATTTTTTCTCCTTCCTCAACAATATTAAATCCATGAGAGTAACCTAAGGTAGAATTCTTCTTCATTAACATTTGTAATTTTTTTACTACTTTAGCATGTTGTTTATCTGGAGTTAAATTAATAACTAAATCAGCATGAGGAATTAATTTTTCATATGTATCTACACAAAATTTTTGTTGAATTGCATTATTCCATGAATTAGATTTGTTAATTATAGACTTTTCTTTTAACGCAAATGAAACATTAAAACCAGAATCTCTTAAATTCAATCCTTGATTTAATCCTTGAGCGCCACATCCAACAATAACAATATTTTTATTCTTTAATATTTTTTTAGAATTTAAAAATTCTGATTGATTCATCAAAAAACCAGTATTTAAATTTATTAATTGTTCTCTAAACGAGAGAGAATTAAAAAAATTTTTCATGTATTAACTCCGTTTTTATTTAAAAATAGAAAATTACAGTAAGAATAAGTATGAGTTTTGTAAAATTAAGTCATTAATTAATAAATTTTATATAAAAATTTATTAAATAAATATTATCTTATATTACGTACTGCGCCAGTATCTGCACTAGTGGCAAACATACTATATATTTTTAAAGAATCAGAAATATTACGTAAACGATTTTTCGGTGTATACGCTTTTATACCCCTACTTTCTTCTTTTAACTTACGACATAATAATTCTTTTTTTGAAACATTCAATATAATACTACGTTTTAAAATATCAATACCAATAATATCTCCATTATATACTAAAGCAATCAATCCTTTACTCGCAGCTTCAGGAGAAATATGTCCAATAGAAATACCTGAAGTGCCACCAGAAAATCGTCCATCAGTAATTAAGGCACATTTTTTGTCCAATTCCATAGATTTTAAATATGTAGTAGGGTATAACATTTCTTGCATACCAGGTCCACCACATGGTCCCTCGTATCGAATAACTATTACATCACCTGGATTAATTTTTTTATGTAAAATATCATATACAGCATCTTCTTGACTTTCATATACTTTAGCTGGACCAATAAATGTCATATTGTTTTTATCAATAGCAGCAGTTTTTATGATACTACCAAATTTTGCTAAATTACCAGTTAATATAGCTAATCCTCCATCTTGGTTATATGCATATTTTTGTGAACGAATACAACCTTTTTTACGATCTAAATCTAATGTAGACCAGCGAAATGATTGTGAAAAAGGTACAATAGTTTTTTTTCCTTTAGGTCCTGATGAATAAAAATTACGTGCATTTTTATTATCAATATTTAATATATCATATTTACTAATTGTTTCGCCTAAAGTAAGTCCTAATATATTAAATACTGAGGTATCTAATAAATTAATTTTATTTAATTCAGATAAAATACCAATTACACCTCCAGCACGATGTAAATCTTCCATATGATATTTTGAAGTACTGGGAGACAGTTTACATAAATGAGGCACTTTTCTAGATAAATAATCAATATCCTTCATAGTAAAATTAACTTTAGATTCATGAGCCATAGCTAATAAATGTAATACCGTATTAGTAGATCCGCCCATAGCAATATCTAAAATCATAGCATTTTTTAGTGTAACATTTGTAACGAGATTTCTAGGTAATACTTGAATATTATTATTGATATAATAATCTTTGGTATTTTTTACAATAATTTCACCAACTTTTAAAAAAAGTTTTTTTCTATCAATATGAGTAGCTAATACAGTTCCATTTCCAGGTAACGATAAACCAATAGCTTCAGTTAAACAATTCATAGAATTAGCGGTAAACATACCTGAACAAGAACCACACGTTGGGCAAGCTGAATGTTCAATATCAGATAATATATTTGATGAAGTATTTGGATTAGCTCCATGAGCTATAGCATCTACTAAATCAATTTTAATAATTTTATCATCAAATATAATTTTTCCTGATTCCATAGGACCACCAGAAACAAAAACAGTTGGAATATTTAATCGTAATGCAGCCAACAACATTCCAGGTGTAATTTTATCACAATTAGAAATACATACCATAGAATCTACACAATGCGCATTAATCATATATTCAATAGAATCCGCTATTAATTCTCGAGAAGGTAAAGAATACAACATTCCAGAATGTCCCATAGCAATCCCATCATCAATAGCAATGGTATTAAACTCCTTAGCAATTCCTCCAAACTTAATAATTTGTTGAGATACTAATTTACCTAATTCACGTAAATGTATATGCCCAGGTACAAATTCAGTAAATGAGTTAACTACAGCAATAATTGGTTTACCAAAATCTTTATCCTGAACACCGGTAGCACGCCATAAAGCTCTTGCTCCAGCCATATTTTTACCGTTAATAGTTGTAGATGAACGATATATTGGCATTGAAATAAACTCGTTTATATAAAATTTAAAAATAAATAATATTGCTATATAATACATATATTTTAAATATGATATATTTATATATCAATATAAATGATTGTCAATTCATAAAAATTATTAAAAATTTTTATATTTAAAATAGATAATTGTTGGTAAGATGTATAAAAAAATTAAAAAATAATTAATATTAATTTTTATATTTTTAAAGATAATCAATAGTTAATGTACAAATTAAACAGGGGTGGAGGGAATTGAACCCCCAACTTTCGGTTTTGGAGACCGATGCTCTACCATATTGAACTACACCCCTAAATATATTTAAATTAATATATGTATAAATATATAATTTATAATTATTATACATGAGAGACAAAAAAAACACAACTATACGAGATTTCCATAAATTTTATAAAAATTAACTTATAAATAAATAATTCATATTTTAAAAATATGAATTATTTATTTTCTTTATAAAAAAGAATAAATATAATAAACTTTAAGAATGATTAAAAAATATTTAATATAATATATCAATATTTATTACAAGGATTTTATAAAAATGAAATTTCCTATTTATTTAGATTACGCTGCTACTACACCTATAGATCCTAAAGTAAAAAAAATTATGAATAAATATTATTCTATAAATGATATCTTTGGAAATGCAGCATCTAGATCTCACAAATTTGGGTGGGAAGCAGAAGAATCTGTAGATATCGCAAGAAATGAAATAGCTAAATTAATAAATTCTGATGCTAGAGAAATTATTTTTACTTCTGGCGCTACCGAATCAAATAATTTGGCAATTAAAGGAATATATGAATTTCATAAAAATAAAAAAAATCATATCATTACTAGTCAAATAGAACACAAATCAGTATTAGATTGCTGTCGATATTTAGAATATAAAGGATGCAGTGTGACATATCTAAAGCCAAATAAATATGGTGTTATTGATATGTCAAAAATAAAAAAATCTATTACTAAATACACATTATTAATTTCAATTATGCATGTAAATAACGAAATTGGATCTATTCAAAATATTAAAAAAATAAGTCATTTTTGTAGACAAAAAAAAATTTTTTTTCATGTAGATGCTACACAAAGTATTGGAAAAATAAAAATAGATATAAAAAAAATACCAATAGACCTATTATCGTTTTCTGCTCATAAAATATATGGACCAAAAGGAATTGGAGCATTATATATATGTCTTAAACCACGAATTCGATTATCACCCCAAATACACGGTGGTGGACATGAACGAGGATTTCGTTCCGGAACATTACCCGTTCATCAAATTGTTGGATTTGGAAAAGCATGTCGGATATTAAGAAAAAAAATGCAAGATGATATTTCACATACTAAATATTTACGTAATATACTATGGAATGGTTTATGTGATATTGAAGAGATTTATTTAAATAGTCACTTTGATTATGTAGTCAGTAATATTATTAACATCAGTTTTAATTATATTGAAGGCGAATCATTATTAATGGCTTTAAAAAACTTAGCTGTATCTTCTGGATCTGCATGTACATCAGCAAGTTTAGAACCATCATATGTATTACGCGCTATAGGTGTAAAAGATGAATTAGCACATAGTTCTATTAGATTTTCTATTGGACGGTTTACCACATTAAAAGATATTAAATATGCTATAATAGCAATTAAAAATGCAATTAAAAAATTAAGAAAACTCTCTCCCCTTTGGGAAATGTTTCAATCTGGTGTTAAAATGGATCAAATTATTTGGAATTAATACTTTTATATAGGAAAATTTTAAATTATGGCTTACAGCAAAAAAGTATTAGATCATTATGAAAATCCAAGAAATGTTGGATCATTTTCAGAAAAAGAAAAAAATGTAGGTACTAGTTTAGTAGGAGCTCCTGCTTGTGGTGATGTAATGAAATTACAAATAAAAGTAAATAATAAAAACATTATAGAAGATGCTTGTTTTAAAACTTACGGATGTGGTTCTGCTATTGCTTCTAGTTCATTAATGACGGAATGGATTAAAGGAAAAACATTACAAGAAGCAAATAAAATCAAGAATACAGATATAGCAAAAGAATTAGATTTACCCCCTGTAAAAATCCACTGTTCAATTTTAGCAGAAGATGCAATTAAAGGAGCAATTGCTAATTATACTCAAAAATATAAAGAAAAAAAATAAAATTTATTTATTAAATATATTGGTGCTGAAATTAAATGTAATTTATTCAGCACTACTAAAAATAAAAATAAATATAATTATATTAACAATATATTATTTATAATTATTTTTTATAAATAAAAACAATTTTATAGGTTCATGATGAATTATTTTAATTTATTTCAACTACCAGAAAAATTTAATATTGATAAAAATAAATTAGTCAATACATTTTATACATTACAAAAAAAATATCATCCAGATAATTGTAATAATAAAAATCTAAATGAAACAGAAAAATTATTAAAATCTATTCAAATTAATAAAGGATTTAAGATTTTAAAAAATAAATTTACTAGAGCAAGTCACTTATTAGAAATAAATAAAAAAAAAGATAATATAAAAAAAAAATATATTTTTAATAAAAAAGATATATTAATGAAAAAATTTAAATTATATGAAAAAATACAAAAAATAAAAAATAAATCAAATTCATATGATGAAATTTACATTTTTATAAAAAATATAAAAATTAAATTAAAATTATATTTTTCAGAATTTGAAACAGCAATCGAAAAAAAAAAAAT
The DNA here is from genome assembly GCF_900698945.1 of Buchnera aphidicola (Cinara laricifoliae). NCBI lineage: Bacteria > Pseudomonadati > Pseudomonadota > Gammaproteobacteria > Enterobacterales > Erwiniaceae > Buchnera > Buchnera aphidicola. Next base: position 432,674 of record NZ_LR217717.1, read on the forward strand.
TAATTTCGCACATCAGATATTTTACCATATATCTTTTATTTATAAAATATTAAGAAAAGCTCAAAATTTAAAAAATAATTTAACTAAATAAATAAAGAGAAAAATATGAAAAAAAAAAAATAATTATAGGTATTGATTTCGGAACGACATACTGTTTAGTATCTACTATAAAAAATAAAAAAATAAAGATTATTGATGCATTTAATAAAAAAAAATTTTTTCCAACAATTATACATTTTAAAAAAAAAAAAAATATTATTGGATGGAAAGCTCAAAAATTCTTAAAAAAAGATACAAAAAATACAGTTACATCAATAAAAAGATTTATTGGAATATCTTATGCTGAATTAAATAAAAAAAAATTAAATATTTTAAACGATATTTCAAAAAGTTCAAAAAAAGAATTAATTTTTAAAACTGACATAGGAAAAATACCTGTTTCTTTAATTATTCAGGAAATTTTTAAATATATTAAAAGTAAAATAGAAAAAAAATTAAAAAAAAATATTTATGGAGCCGTAATTACAGTTCCAGCATATTTTAATAATCTACAAAAAAATATTGTAAGAAAATCTGCGCAAATAAGTCAGTTAAAAGTATTACGATTATTAAATGAACCAACTGCAGCCGCTATTGCATATGGATTAGAAAAAAAAAGAAAAGGTTTAATATGTATATATGATTTAGGAGGAGGAACATTTGATGTATCTATATTAAGAATTTCAAAAGGAATTTTTGAAGTACTCTCTACAGAAGGAAATAATAAACTAGGTGGAGATGATTTTGATTATTTACTAGCTCATTTTTTATATTCTAAATTAAAAAATAAACCACAATTAAATCATAACTTATTTAAAAAGTTGCTTATAATTGCAGAAAAAGTTAAAATTCAATTAAGCAAAAAATCAATAATTACAATTAAATTATTCGATAATAAAATAAATTGTTCAGTTTTAGAATTAAATACATTAATTTATCCATATGTTAAAAAAACATTAAAAATTTTAAATTCTGCATTAAAAAATTCCGGTGTAAAAATATCTAATATTGATGATATAATTTTAGTAGGAGGTTCTACATATATTCCATTAATTCGTCGAAAAATTTACTGTTTATTTAAAAAAGAACCATTAATTTCGATTAATCCAATAGAAGCAGTAGCTCAAGGAGCCGGATTACATGCAAATTCTTTATATTATAGAAAAAAAAAATTAAATAAATCTATATTATTATTAGATATAATACCAATTTCTATAGGAATTGAATTATTGGGAGGTTTAATGGAAAAAATGATCAAAAAAAATACAAAAATTCCTACTGAAGTTATTAAAATATTTACTACATTTAAAGATTATCAAACAGGATTTTGTATAAATATTTTTCAAGGAGAAGATAAATATGTAAAAAATTGTAAATTATTAAAAAAATTCAAAATTCAGGGATTACCATCAAAACCAGCTGGTCAAATAAAAATTATTACTATATTTCGTATAAATGTAGATGGACAATTATCTATAATAATTCAAGAAAAAGTATCTAACACTAACTATTCTGTAAAAATAGATCCATTATATTTATAAGAATAATTCTATTAAATAAAACTAATTTTATTGATAAAAATATTTTTTATATTTTAAAAATTTATTTTTATAAAATAAAAATTTTTGGAAATACATTATGCCAAATATAATATTCTATCCACAAAAATTTATATTACCTCATGGTTTAACTGTAAAAGGAAAAACAGGAGAAACTATTCTTGATATAGCATTATATAATAAAATAAACATGGAACATGCGTGTGAAAAATCATGTGCTTGTTGTACATGTCATTGTATTATTAGAAAAGGATTTTTATCTTTATCTCCTTGCCAAGAAAAAGAAGAAGATTTATTAGATAAAGCATGGGGTTTAGAAAAATATAGTCGTTTAGGATGTCAAGCACGTTTAGGAAAAAAAGATATTGAAGTAGAAATTCCTTTATATCATGTAAATCATGTAAATGAATAAAAAAATATAAAAATAATATTATTATCAATAATTTGTATTATTATTTTTACTAATATACGGATTAATATTATTTTTAAAATAAATTTGAATGGGTGTATTCGGGATATGTAATGCTTGTTGTAAAAAATGCATTAAATATTTTTTATATGTTAATGATATATATTGTGTTCTTGTACCATGAATAATAATTAATATAGGATTTTTATTAACGCAATGTGCATATTTTAAACGTATTATTTTTCCTGTTGCACCCATTGATAATGGATGTTGCATAACAGCTTGATTTACTATTTTAGTCAAATAAGATGAACTAAAAGTACTTAGCGATTCTTTATAAATAATTTTAATTTGTTTTAAAATTTTTTTAAAACCTATTTTATATAAAGCAGATATAGTAATAATAGCAACATTTTTAATAAATCTTAAACGGTTATAAATAATACTTTTGATGATTTTTTTTTTATCTAATGCAATTAAATCCCATTTATTTAATAAAATAAAAAAAGGACAACCAAAATTTATAATTTTATTGATAATCGATAAATCTTGAGCACAAACACCTATATATGCATCAATTACAATTACAATAATATGATTAAATTTAATTATATTAAAAGATTTTTTTATAGATATATATTCTAAAAAAGAATGTTGTTTATTTTTTTTTATTATACCAGCTGTATCAGTTAATACATATTCAATATTATTAATAGTTAAAGATTCTGTAATAGAATCTCGTGTAGTACCAGGTATAGAGCTAGTAATTATTCGATTATAATTAAGTAATTTATTTATTATAGTAGATTTGCCAACATTAGTTTTTCCAATAAAACAAATTTTTATTTTTATATTATTTTTTTTCTTAATCAATGGAATATTATTTAATTTACTAAAATTTAATTTTTTCCAAAAAAGATGTATTTTCTTTAAAAATTTATTAATTCCAATACGATGAAGTACAGATATTTTACATATATTTTTAATACCAAAATTATAAAAATCAATTATTTTATCATTTAAATTAGTTCGATCAATTTTATTTATTAGTAAAATAAAAGGTTTATTTGATTTTCTTATTTTTTTTAAAATAAAATAATCTAATTTAGTGATTCCGATATATGCATCAACAATAAAAATTATAAAATTTGATTTTTGTATTGCTATTTTCGTTTTTTTATATGATTCTGTTTGAATAATGTTTTTTTTTTCTTCTTTTCTAAAAAAAGAAATACCTGCTGTATCAGCAATACAAAATTGATTATTTTTTATTAAAAAATATCCATAATTTATATCACGGGTAGTTTGATGAGATTTACTTATCAATGAATTTTTAGATTTAGTTAATAAATTAAATAAACTAGATTTTCCAACATTTGATTGACCTATTAAAGCAATAATAGGTATCATTCTGAAATTCTCTTTTTATAAAAGAGATAATTTTTATTTTTTTTAAATAATTTTTTCCATGATTTATTTTTTATGGAATTAACTATTTTTGTAGCACAAGAAAATTTTTTTTGCTTAATATATAATTTCATTAAATTAAATTTTACTAGAAAAAACAAATTTTCTTCTAATTTTGGTGATATCAATTTTTTCAATACTGAAATAGATTGTTTATATTCTTTTTTTAAAAAAAGATGATGAGATAAATTAATATTAACTAATATAGTATATATATTAGGTGTTCCATTTAAAAAAGTAATTTTATTTTTAACGGTATTATTTTTTTTATTTTTAAAATTATCAATTGTTTTTTTAAATTCTTTAATAGAAATATGTTCATATTTATAATTTTTATTAATTATAATAGCACAAACTGATAATGATAATAAAAAAAATAATAATATTAAATATATATATTTATTTAAAAATATTTTAATATTTGTAAGTATTTTGTTTTTCATTTTTATTAAATTCAATAATTCATATTTTTTTTGTTTAATTGATAAATTTTAAGAATAATAACATAATTTTTTTTAAAATTCAATATATATTTTTATATATATA
>NZ_LR217718.1 GCF_900698945.1 Buchnera aphidicola (Cinara laricifoliae)
AAAAATTAAACATTTACAAAAATTAAATAAGTTTTTTTAAAAAAATAAATGCAAAATAACTTTTAAAAAAAAAAAAATAAAGACATTATATATTTTATATAGTATATTAATTAATAGATTATTTGAAAAATTATAAAAAGGTTAAAATGAAAAAATTATTTAATATAGCAGTTTTACCTGGTGATGGAATCGGGCCTGAAGTTATGTTAGAAACATATAAAATATTAAATGTTATTAATAGTAAATTTGATCATAAAATTCATACTCATGAATTTGATATTGGTGGAATAGCTTTTGATAAATTTGGTACACCATTACCAAAAAAAACATTGGATGGATGTATAAAATCAGATGCTATTTTATTTGGATCGGTTGGAGGAAAAAAATGGACATGTTTATCTCGGGATAAACAACCTGAAAGAGGCGCTTTATTGCCACTTAGACGATTTTTTAATTTATTTATTAATATTAGGCCAATTAAGTTAAATAACGACTTAAAACAGCTATCTCCACTCCGAGAGAGTATAATAAAGAATGGGTTTGATATCTTATGTATTCGAGAATTAATAGGTGGTATATATTTTGGTTTACCTAAAGGAAGAAATTCATTTAATAAAAAAAATATTTCTGCTTTTGATACAGAAATTTATTCTACTAAAGAAATTGAAAGAATTGCAAAAGTTGCTTTTCAATTAGCACTAAAAAGAAAGAAACAAGTTTATTCTATAGATAAAGCAAATGTATTAGAAAGTTCTTCTCTATGGAGAGAAGTAGTAACAACAGTTTCTAAAAATTTTCCAGATGTGACATTACATCATTTATATGTAGATAATGCTGCTATGCAGTTGATTAAACATCCTAATCAATTTGATGTAATATTATGTTCTAATTTATTTGGTGATATTTTGTCAGATGAATGCGCTATGTTAACTGGATCCATTGGAATGTTACCTTCCGCTAGTTTAAATAAAAATTTTTTTGGATTATTTGAACCAGCTGGAGGATCTGCTCCTGATTTAAAGGGTAAAAATTTAGCTAATCCAATTGCTCAAATTCTTTCCTTAGCTTTACTATTTGAATATTCTTTAAATTTAAAAGATATTGCTCAATATATTGAGTTAGCTGTAATAAAAACCTTAAAAAAAGGATATCGTACTTTAGATATTTCTGATGGTAAAAATTATATCCACACTGATCAAATGGGTACCAAAATTGCTAAAACATTATCTGAGATAATAACTAATGAAAACTACATTATATCAAAAAATATTTAAATCACATTTAATTTATAATAAAAAAAATATTACACCAATTATTTACATTGATTTACATTTAATACATGAGGTAACATCCCCTCAAGCATTTGCAGGACTGAAAGAAAAAAATAGAATTGTTCGAAAACCGAAACAAACATTTGCAATCATGGATCATAATGTACCAACCATTTCTAGAGATATTAATAATTCTTCTAAAATGGCAAAAATACAAATGAATACTTTATTAAAAAATTGTCAGGATTTTAATATTTCTTGTTATGATTTAAAAAATATAAATCAAGGTATCGTACATGTAGTAGGTCCTGAACAAGGTATGACTTTACCTGGAATGACAATTGTTTGTGGAGATTCACATACATCAACTCATGGTGCTTTTGGTGCATTAGCATTCGGAATAGGAACTTCAGAAGTAGAACATGTATTAGCTACTCAAACTTTACCTCAAAATTATATGAAAAATATGCGAATACATATATCTGGAAACCAAAAGAATAATGTTTACTCCAAAGATATTATTTTAAATATTATTAATCAAATTGGTACTTCTGGAGGTACTGGATATGTTGTAGAATTTACTGGTCCTGTTATAAAAAAAATGAGTATGGAAAGCAGAATGACTATTTGCAATATGGCAATTGAATTAGGAGCAAAATCTGGTATTATACAACCTGATAATATTACTTATCAATATCTAAAAAATAAAAATTTTACTCCTAAAAATCGTTCATGGAATGAATATAAAAAATTTTGGAATATTTTAAAATCTGGACCTAAAGCTATTTTTGAAAAGGATATTTTAGTTAATATATCAAACTTATCTCCACAAATTACATGGGGGACAAATCCATCTCAAGTAATTTCTATTGATAGTAAAATTCCAAAATTAAAAAATTTTAACGATAAAAACTCCCTAGAAAACGCAAAAAGATCATTAGACTACATGGGATTAAAAGATGGAGTTAGTTTAGTTAATATACCTGTTGATAAAGTTTTTATTGGATCATGTACAAATTCTCGAATTGAAGATCTACGAATAGTAGCATCAGTTGTTAAGAATAAAATGGTTGCAGATAATATAGAAGCTATAATTGTTCCTGGATCAGGATTAGTAAAAAGACAAGCTGAAAGAGAAGGTTTAGATAAAATTTTTAAAAAATCTGGTTTTCAATGGAGACATGCTGGTTGCTCTATGTGTCTAGGTATGAATGAAGACCAATTAAAACCTAAAGAAAGATGTGCTTCTACTAGTAATAGAAATTTTGAAGGAAGACAGGGTCCTCAAGGTCGAACTCATCTTATGAGCCCTTGGTTGGCTGCACAAACTGCTTTATATGGAAAATTTGTTAATATTAAAAATTTTTATTCATAAACTTTTTAGAGATAATTTTATTATAATGCAAAATTTTATAAAACATATTGGTATTATAGTTCCTTTAAATATATCAAATATTGATACAGATATAATTATTCCAAAACAATTCTTACAAAAAATTGACAGAATTGGATTTGGTAAAAAATTATTTTATAATTGGAGATTTTTAGATTCTTTTGGAAAAAAAGAAAATCCTGATTTTATTTTAAATAAAGATATTTATCGTAATGCAAGTGTTTTATTAACACGTAATAATTTTGGGTGTGGTTCTTCTAGAGAACATGCTGTATGGGCTTTAATGGATTATGGTTTCAAAGTAATTATTGCTCATAGTTTTTCTGATATTTTTATAAACAATTGTTTAAATAATCGTTTATTATTAATTACTCTTTCTAAAAAAATAATAGATAAATTATTTATTATTCTAGAAAAAAAATCAAAAGTTATCTGTATGATCGATTTATTAAAAGAAATGATTATTATAGATAACCATTGTATTCAATTCGTAATTGATCCTATTAAAAAACAATCTATTATATATGGATTTGATAATATTGATTATACTTTAAAACATGAAGAAAAAATAAAGATGTATGAAAAAAAACATTCCATATTTAATTTTTATTAAAAATGATACTTAAGTTTTATTTATAAATAATATTTTTTATTCAGAAAATTTTTAATTAAAAAAAATTTTCTGAAAATTAATATATCCGAAAATTTATTTTATTAAAAAAATTTAAAAGGTTTTACTATGAAAGAAAAAATTATTATTTTTGATACAACATTACGTGATGGCGAACAAGCTTTACCAGCTAGTTTGAATTCAAATAAAAAAATACAAATTGCTTTAGCTTTAGAACGTATGGGGGTAGACGTTATTGAAGCAGGTTTTCCTATTTCTTCACCTGGAGAATTTAAATCAATAGAATCTATTTCTAAAATAATCAAAAAAAGTAAAATATGTAGTTTAGCACGATGTTTACCAAAAGATATTGATATTGCTGCCCAATCTATGAAATACGCAACAGAAAATAGAATTCATCTTTTTTTAGGTACTTCTAATTTACATATATCTTCTAAATTAAAAAAGAGTTTTAATGAAATAATAGATATGGCTATTTCATCTGTTATAAGAGCTCGTAAATATACTGATGATGTTGAATTTTCATGTGAGGATGCCGGAAGAACTTCATTAGATAATTTATGTCGTATTATTGAAGCTGTTATTGATGCTGGAGCTACTACGATCAACATTCCTGATACTGTAGGATATACTACTCCAACTCAATTTAAAAAAATTATCCAAACAATTTTCCGTTATGTTAAAAACATAAATAAAGTTATAGTCTCAGTACACTGTCATAATGATCTAGGAATGGCTGTAGGTAACTCTATTAGCGCTATTGAGGCTGGTGCAAGACAAATTGAAGGAACTATGAATGGATTAGGTGAAAGAGCTGGAAATACAGCTTTAGAAGAAGTAATAATGGCCTTGTATGTACATCAAAATATATTAAAAAAATATACTAATATAAATTATAAAGAAATTTATAAAACTAGCAAAATAGTTAGTCAATTTTGTAATATGCCAATTTCTGTAAATAAAGCGATTATAGGAAAAAATGCATTTTCACATTCATCTGGAATTCATCAAGACGGTGTTTTAAAAAACAGAGAAAATTATGAAATTATTGATCCGATTTTTATTGGATTAAATAATTGTAAATTAAATTTAACTTCTCGATCTGGACGAGCAGCTGTAGAATATCGTATGAAAGAAATGGGGTATAATCAAAATGATTATAATTTAAATGAATTATATATTGATTTTTTAAAACTCGCAGATAAAAAAGGACAAGTTTTTGATTATGATTTAGAAGCTTTAGCTTTTTTTAAAAAACAACAAAATATTGAAGAATATTTCAAGTTAGAATATTTTGATGTACATACTAAGTTATCAGGATTATCAGTAGCATCTATTATTTTAATTTGCGGTTCTCAAACAAATATTCAAAAAGCAACAACGAGTAATGGACCCGTAGACGCTATCTATCAAGCTCTAAATAAAGCAACTTTATATCCTATTATTTTAAAAAAATTTAATTTAATAGCTAATGGAGAAGGTAAAGATGCTTTAGGAAAAGTAGATATTGTTGTACAGTATAAATTACGAAATTTTCATGGTGTAGGCTTAGCTACTGATATTATTGAAGCATCAGCTCAAGCTATGGTCAATGTATCAAATTATATTTGGAAATCAACTCAAGTAAATAAAGAATTAGAAAAATTAAATAAATAAACGATAATAATTTATTTATATTTTTTCGAAAATATAAATACATTTAATTATTAATTGATAATAAGAATTAATGACTTAATAATTCATAAAAATAAAAGTTTTTAAACTATTTATTTTATGAAAATATATAAAAATTTTTTATGAAAAATTTATAATAGGTTATTTATGTTAGAAAGAAAATATGTATATAATCCGTACCCACAATTTATTCAACCAGAAAATTATAAAAAACGTCCAGCATTTATTAGATATGCGATGAAATGCGCAGCTAAACTTGATGTTGCTCGAAATAAAATTTATTCATCTATTCGTGAATTTAAAAATCCAATTACAGGATGTGTTTTACCACGCAAAAGACGATTAAATGAACATCGTGCACGAGCTTTACGAGCTATGACACAAGCTATGTTATATCATTTTAATATTTCTTCTACTTTAGTGATGGCTTCTGTTGAAAAATTATCTGATGTGTGTGGTTTATCAACATATTCTAATATAGGTAATAAATCTATTACCAGAGCTTCTCGATTAATTACAGATTTTATGGAACCAATTGGTTTAATTAGTTGTCAAAAGATATGGGATAAGATTTTAGGAACATATATTCCTAAAATCATATGTTTAAAACCATTATTTTTCATGATGTTTAATATTTCTCAGTTTAGATTAAAACAAATTAGAGTAACCCAATTAAAGTGGATTAATAAACAGCTAGTAAAAAAAGGAAAATCTCAAATAACATTTTTTGAAGCGGAACAACAAGCAAAAGAAAAACATATTCAACGTGCTTTCACTTATAGACAAAACAAACATTTTTTTAGTGAAAATCAAGACAAAGCTGCTCAAATAATTCAGTTAGAAAAAAAATATGCTCGTTCATATATTTTAAATAAATTAGTACAAAAATATTCTATTAAAGAATTATGTAATATTGGATTAGTTAATTTAAAGAAAAAAGTAAATTCTGAATATTTAAAATTAAAACAATTAGCAGAATATTCTATTCCTTAAAATAATTTAATAAATTTTATTATAATTAAATAAAATTATTTTTTGAACATAATTTATATAAATTTTTTAAAAAATTTATATAAATTATGTTCAAAAAATCTATTTTTAATAGATAATTTTTAAATTTTTCATATATATTTTTAAAAAAAAATATATATTTTTTCATAATCATCATTTTT
>NZ_LR217719.1 GCF_900698945.1 Buchnera aphidicola (Cinara laricifoliae)
CACCGGTTATGCACCGGTTATGCACCGGTTATGCACCGGTTATGCACTAATTAAATTAATTTTAAATACTTTCGTCATTATATCTATTAAGGTACTAGTAAATGATGTGAAATGAATGGATAAAATATCTGTAACTGTTTATAATATGATCTTTACACCATCCTTTTATATGCGCGATACAACCAATGCAATGTATCGTGTAAGAGTTGAGACCCCAATGGAGTTAAAATGGATTCAGGATGAAATTGTAAACCGCACACATAATCATATATATGTTTAACGCCCATAACGGTTTGTTCATATCGTGCATTCACCTGTAAATCAGATGGAATGGTGGAACACAATAGGGAATGATATCGAGCTACCAATAAAGGATTAGGGAGTTTTGAAAACATATCTTTTTGGTCATGTACAATATAAGATGTTTTTCCATGCATAACATTAGATGATACATTAACTACTCCACCATATGACTGTACGATAGCCTGATGCCCCAAACAAATACCTAATATAGGGATTTTTCCTTTTATTGAATCAATTAATGCGAGCATAGATCCAGCCGTATCGGGTGAACCTGGTCCGGGGGACAATATAACTATAGGTTGATGCATACGTTCCAATGCTAACATGAGTACCGATAAGGGTGTAGTGTTACGATATATGATGACTGTTCGATGATATGATCGTAATATATCAACTATATTATAAGTAAATGAATCAAGGTTATCCAATAAGAGGATATCAGACATAATATTTTCCTGTATCAACATGATGTGTTTTAAAAATCGCCTGTAAAATAGCCTGTGCTTTATTTTTACCCTCCTCTATTTCTTCATTAATGATGGAATCATATACAATACCCGCCCCCGACTGTATTGTAGCGACATGGTTTTGAACAAAAGCAGAACGAATAACAATACATGTATCAAACGATCCAGATCCTGTAAAATATCCAATTGATCCTCCATATGCACCCCTACGTACCGATTCATATTGAGCAATTAACTGCATAGCACGTAATTTAGGGGCGCCCGTTAAAGTCCCCATGTTCATGCAGGATTGATAGGCATGAAATACATCTAAATGATTTTGTAATATACCGGTGACCCGTGATACTAAATGCATGACATAGGAATATTTTTCTACTTTCATTAATTGAGAGACATAACGACTATTTGTTGTACACACTCTAGCTAAATCATTACGTGCAACATCCACTAACATCAGGTGTTCTGATAATTCTTTTTGATTGGTCCGTAATGATAGTTCGATACGATTATCTAGATCTTGATCAATGTTCCCATCTATATCCAATCCACGGGGACGCGTTCCAGCAATAGGATATAGTGTAATCATACGGTTATCGGCAGAATATTTAAGATAACTTTCAGGCGAAGCACCGAATAATGTAAATTCTGAATCCTGCATAAAGAACATATAAGGACTCGGATTATTTTTTTTTAAAATATTATAAGTACCCAATGGATGTGTGCATGCACAATAAAATTGTCGTGATGGAACAACTTGAAAAATCTCCCCCTGCGTAATATATGTATGCATATTATGGATGATAGCGGCATATTCAGTATCACTCATATTACTAGTGACATCTATTTTTTGTGTAGGAGCGGATGGAATGGATAATAGATCTTTATTGGTCTGTAATGTCTGATCTATCTGTTGCATACGGGTATATAATCGACTCCTTTCCAATATATTATTAGTGAATACATGTGTATGTAGTATAGCCGTTTGTTCACTATGGTCCATAATCATCATTGATTCTGCTAAATAAAAACATAAATCGGGGCATACTACCGATATATTGGATGGTGGAATATTTTCAAATGAATGAATTAAATCATAGGATAATAATCCCGCAAAAAATAATGATGACAACGATCCAGATGCATTCTGCACAATTTGTCTTAACCAGCGAAAGCAATCAAATATAGAGGAACGTAATAGTCGTTCATTCTCTTCAATGGGTTGTACATATAAGGAAAAATATATAATACGCTGACATTCAGTAGCCACCACAGTAATAGTTGATGGGATAATCATATCCAATTGGGTCAATAAACACACTCCATTATTTGATAAAGCAGTAATTGTCACTACATTTGCCTGTGCCGTAATACGTATCGCGCTATCTATAATTAACGTACTATTTCTCGGAACTTTACTATCGATTTCTGATGACTCTAATAATAAGGTATTGACTTTATCAGAACACAATTGATGAAAAATTTCTGTTGGATTGAGATGATAACGTGTGCGCCGGGTCCATGTGGTAACACTATGTAACATAGACATATTATATTTCTCCATATGATGGATACATAAAAATATTTTGATTCATATAATGTATGATTTCTTTAAATCAAATATATCATTACTCTGTTTATTATATTTTAATGGTGTTTGTAAAATTTTGAATATATACACCATATAATCATTATATATATATGTAGTAGATATTTATATTTTATTTTGCATCTATCATTATGCATATCTATATGTTTCTGAAGTATCAATATATATTCTGATGTATATCATATTTAACTAATTGATGTATCAAGATAAATTAACACTATTGAAACATATAGATAGATATTATCATCAACCGTACACACCGGTTATGCACCGGTTATGCACCGGTTATGCACCGGTTATGCACCGGTTATCTAATTAAATTAATTTTAAATACTTTCGTCATTATATCTATTAAGGTACTAGTAAATGATGTGAAATGAA